>DAIDAJ010000019.1 GCA_027310665.1 Sideroxydans sp.
CATTCCTTCTTGGCTATCTTGGAAGTAAAAAGCAGTGAAACTGAGCTACACTTATCCGCAGCCGTCACCCAAAACGGCGGCTAAAGTACCTGGGTAAAATTCAATGCGCAGGGCTGGGTAATTTTAAACGCGCGCCAACACTTAGGGATTCATTTAATCGGATATGTTCCTCTTTAATTTCCATGAAATCATGAGGACTAAGATTTTGTATCGCATCAACATGAATAACCATGATGTATTCCCCCTGCTTAAATATTTACCCATCTCATAGTATTAAGCAGAAAGATGACAAAGTGATGACAAGTGGTGGTGGCATCGTAAAAAGCATCAAAATCTACATCACTTTATGGTGTAGAAAATCCTCCAATTCGCCACGGTCAATACCGTATACACAGTATTCGCCAATCATTAATGTTTACATTGGCAACGCCCACAAAAATCCATCATTGTTAATTAGCTCTATGTGAATGTTGACTCAAGAAGTAATTCTGTAACAATTTTATGAGCAGCTATTACTTCATGACGATGTAAAATCGTACCAATGAATTATTGATAGTGGCCGCACATGAAAAAGAAAATTGCAAGCGAAGAATATTTGTTAAAAGCTCAAAAATTAACCAAAAAACAAGCTGAGCAACTGTATTCGCGTATGGGGGGGAGGCTTGAACGAAGGCTCGAAAATCAGAAGATTATTCCTTTGGAAGCGTTAGCAATTCAGCTTGAAAAGGAAGAGGAAGACTTGAAGGAATGGCGTGAAAGATTTGCTCAACTAAAAGCGCAAAAAAGAAAAACTGAAACTTAAGATGTGGCGAATTACGTGAAGTGCGTTGATAACAACTTTAGCGTCGTCATGAGGGGTAAAGGATGTATTCTGGGTCAGCTTCCTTGGTCAGCTGTGTTATTGTAATTTAATAATCCAAAGTAATAAAAAAGGCGGCTCAGCCGCCTTTGATTTGGTCACTTGTCGCCCTGCATCAATTTATTGATCGGAGATGCAGTGACGTTCAATCGGACTATGAATAATCCAACGACTACCAAGGCATTGAATCGAAAACCTGGGCAATTACTATTGACATTGCCGTGAGCCAGCCAAGTTCACTGTTGAATCTCAGCTCTTCTCTGGTTTGTCCTTTATATGATGGTCTTAAGCTCATGATAGCAACCTCCTGAAATATATCTGCGAAAGGTGGCACGCTAGTTCCTGTCTGGAATCAGATGCAGAAACTGGTTAAATACTAGGCGCAATGACAGCGAAAAGATATACACAGGATTAGGTATAGGGGCGTAGTTGTACGTACCTTGATAGCATGGGTTCTTCCCCGAATGTTGGCCCCTATGAGCCGCAAAACGGAAAGTGATTGTTGCAAAGCGTTGACCGTCTAGCTCTTGATCTGTTTGTCGCAGGTTCGATCCCCGCTTGAACCACCAGTAATACAAAGCTTTCAGCGATGCAGGCCTTTTTTTTGGGGGGCGGGGGATATTCCCTAATGGATTTCCTTGCACTGCGCGACCGTCAGAAACAGGGTAAGCCAATTTCAAATTGCATCAAAATCAGTTGGCAAATGCAGTTGTGGTGACTGACAGCTTAAGTCCGATGGAGAACGAACCAATGCACATTATTGCGGTGGAGTGATCGGTACAAGTTGCCATCCGTTGGGGCACGAAGGGACGTTCGGATAATAAGCATTCGCTGCAGGACAGAAATAATAAAACTGGCCCGGCGGGACTGCTCCACCAAGCATGGTAGCTGGTTGTGTATAAACTGGAGCTGGTTGAGCGTAGTTCGAGTTGGGTGATGCCAAGCCATAGCCGATCACTCCGCCAATGACCAAGGGAGCAACCCAACCATAGCCGCCACCTTGCCAGCCATAGCCACCACCTCGACCCCATCCGCCGCCACCTTCACGGCCCCAATTGCCACCTCTTTCACCACCATCATCTCGGCCCCAACCGCCGCCCCTTTCTCCGCCACCGCCTCCCCAGCCACCACGGTGCCCATCTTCAGCGTAAGCTGTCGTGGTCGACAGAATCGCAAGGAGCGTAAGAAAAAATAGTTTTTTCATGGCATTGCCTCCACGTTTAAATGTAACCGCTACGTGCATCATGTTAAATATGACCGACACAATAAGACAACGTTCCGTCACGGTTTCTTGCTTTGAATGATGGGTGATGATAACGCCGTAGTAGCCCGAGTCAACCCGCCGACACATTCGAAGGTAGGAAATGTGAACGGAGGCGTCAAATGATTAAGATCGTTTGCAGGCAAAATCCCAAGTGTGGCGAGTGAATTCAGCAAGGATTCGAACTGGATGCGTCCGGGCTATTAAAGTATGTACAGAGTCAGCCATTCGGCCTGCTTTGAAACAGGAGGCGTTCAATTTGTCGCAGGACGTTCCGATCTGACGATGCCACGATGCTCAACGTGTCTGAAACCATCGATATGAAGGTCGCCAAGTCATCGGCTCACAGTATTGCATCATGCAATGCTGGCAGCGGAATCGCCGATGGGCTCAACCCCTGATAACCCGTAGCAGGAGGATCACAATGGCGATCACCAACAGAATATGGATGAATCCACCCATGGTATAAGACGTGATCAAGCCCAGCAGCCATAAAATAAGCATTACAACGGCAATGGTATAAAGCATGTTGTTGCCCTTTCAATTCCACGATGTTGTTCGGAAATATCCGCACCGACTTACTTGTCCGATATGGATTCCTTCTCAAGCAGAGGGCTCAGGTGGTCCTTGCATATCTCGTAGCCAACAAAGCCACCCATTACTGCGCCACCCACCACACCTACGATTGTATCGACGCCAGCGAGCGCGCCAACGCCCGCTCCTGCCATGGTTCGCCACAAATAACCGAACAACACAATTGATGTTGCGGTAGTCATGACCGTTTTTTGAATTGCGTTCATTTTAAATACCTCCGTATTTGACTTCTGGCTCTGGGCAAACCCT
This sequence comes from Sideroxydans sp., assembly GCA_027310665.1. Taxonomy (GTDB): domain Bacteria; phylum Pseudomonadota; class Gammaproteobacteria; order Burkholderiales; family Gallionellaceae; genus Sideroxyarcus. Next base: position 2,964 of record DAIDAJ010000019.1, read on the forward strand.
GACTGGCGGCTTACTTGCCGAAGTGCATCTTTGCTTCTTTCATACATGCTTCCTTGGTGTCACCTGCCAGGGCATTGCATTTTTCTTCCGCTACCGAAAGTTCTGCCTCGCGCTTTTCATCGGCCGCTTCGTGACGTGCTTCATTGCCTGTTTCTCTAGCCTTCATGTGCGCCTCTGCGGACTCTTGCCTTGCTGAGACGTTGGCCTTTGATGCTTTCAGCCGGGCCTTGGCATCCGATTCCGCGCCGACCAGAGCCGCTTTTGCTTCTTGTACGCAAACGTCCTTGACGTTGCCCGCACTGTCATCGCACTTCTCCTTTGCAACGGCATAATCGGTTTTCGCCTTGGTGACGCTCACTTCGTAACTTGTCTTGTTTGAGGGCTTGTAGCTTGCTTTAAGTTCGGCCCTTGCGACTTTTTCCGCACGTTTGGCTTCAGCCATGCAAATATCCTTGGCGTTGTGGGCGAAGGCATCACAGCTTTTTTTGGCAGATTTGTAATCGGCTTCAATTCTTTTCTCGCTGGCTTTGTATTCACCATGTGACATATTTTCTGCCATTGCTCCGGCGCTGAAAGAGAGGGCCGTTATAGCCAGGATTGCGGTGATGTAGGGTGTGTTCATTATGTTTCCCGTGATTTTATTGATTGAATAATTTAGTGGACTGCAGCAGTTTCATCGTACGCCGGTATTGGCATGTTCTATTTCTGGCTTACTTGCCTTGCAGCAAGCTGCTTTTCCGCTACATCCCTGAAAATCCCATTCGACTCCTGGATTCTTCCGGACAGGCTCACGCATTTTCCTGCAGCGATACCAAGCCGATCGTCGATAAGCATTCCCCACTTCTGTTTGAAGCCCCCCTTGAATTGTTTCCAATTCCCTTCGATACGATCCCAATTCATGTTCGACTCCATTTGGGTTGATTGAGAGTTGCGGCCCTTGCTTGCAGCTGCAGCAGCCGATCGACTTCGATTGGAAAACCAACCTCGAAATATGCCTTACCGCCAAATGCATCATCGCCTGTCTCGGCAATATGCTCTGTGCGCTAGTGCACAAGCGGAGCAATTATTTGAGAGGCGGAAAGTCGTATCATTTCCTGCGTGCGCATGTCAGATAGAGCGGCGGGAATGGGAGCGAGGGATTTAGGACTATCTTGTCCGGCATGGCTGATCCGGCGCATGTTATGAATGCTGCAAACAGCATTCTGGACAAGCTGAGGCATCAGACTTCAAAGCCATAAGAGATTTTCAATATGACAATACATGCGACATTCAAGTCTTCAGACTGCAGACCAATTCAACATATTTCCGGTTAGGGTGGGCTGATCACGATCTACAAAATACACGGGGTCTTCGCGGACCAGATTTTGAGTTAATTGAACGCGCTGAATTTGTTCCGCTTAGTACTAAAGTACTATGGCTACTTAAGGCCGCCTGGAGTACTTTTTAACCTGAATTTAACTTAACGGTTAGCCGAAATTTAATCCATATGTGAAGCAGTGTTAGTAAAGGGGGGCCAATCATGAAACTAAAACCTGTTCTGTCAGCACTTACTCTTGCGGGTCTTGCACTCGCTACGGGGTCGGCTGTTGCTGCCTTACCCCCAACATCCTTGAATTACAATGGGGCTGTTTATACGATGACAGATACCCAGATCGCGGCGAATAAGTACATATTCACGCTCAACATCGACTTGGCCAACTACACAGCTGGTGGCAGTTATCTGAATTCTCTGGCATTTAAAGTTAATAACAATTCCACTTTTACGAACTTTTCGCTGTTGAGTACTCCGGATGGCACATCCAATTGGAATATCGTACCCGGGGGCTTGAGTTCTAATGGCTGTAACAGTAGCGGTGCTCGATGGATGTGCATTACGGATACGTCCAACTCGGGCAAGGGGTATTCCATTACTCCTCTTTCCTCTCATACGTCCGATAAGTATGTGTTCGAATTCGATGGCGTCACCCTGACAAGCGCGGGCGTCGAACTGAAGGCGAATTATGTAGACTCTTACGGCAATAAGGTCGGAAGCCTGATTTCTGCACCCATAACCCCGGTAAGTGCGGTTCCGGAGCCACAAACCTATGCCATGATGCTGGCTGGCCTGTGTCTGATAGGGTTTATCCTTTATCGCCGCAAGGACGATGCTTCGAATGTGTTCATGGCAGTATAGTTAACACACCACGCAAAGCCACAATGAGGAAGTTCTTTGTGGCTTTTCTTTTGTTCAGCTATCCCGTGGCTTGCAGATCAGATTGAACGTACAGATGGTGAAGCGAAAGTCACGCTTCGCCATATGAATCGCAAAGATCAAATCTATATCAAAAACCCTGATGCTCCAGGCAGGTCTATATATCGGGCCTATATCTTCTTTCTCCTGTTCAGAAGCCAGACCCTAACTTAGTATTGCCATGGAAGTTCCGTAGTGGATCCGGCCAATATCGCGGATCTGGTGCAACAGTCGTATTTCAGCGTTAATCGTGGCCTAACGTGGGGATCGGTTTCAATGAAGCCTGAAGATGAAGACCGTCTGATTTTCCAGACCATCCTTGATACGCCAGAGTGCAGGCGGGATTATGAGAGGGTGACCCGTCTGCTGAATGAGGATATTCAGCGTTCAAGATTCAACCGCGAGCGTGCCGAACAACTCTTCCTTTTCGTGATCGACGATTGCGTGCACCGTTACGCGAAGCGCGTCGGCAAGGACGTGGAGCGCTTGGTCCCCAAAGCGATCAGATATACGCTGGCAAACGAATATGCAGAAATTTTCATTCGGTCGAATGGAAACATCGAGAACCAGCGGCCGGCACGGCGAGGACTGCTTTCGTACTTTATTGGCAAATAGCATCTTTCCCAGCGCGGGAAGCAAAACGGTTCGGGTTTACGGAAACGCTACGAGTTCAGGCTCGGTTCATCATTGTGCTTCAACAGCTTTTCGAATTGTTCCGGAGGAACAGCCTTGGAGAACAAATAACCCTGGGCGAAATCGCAACCGGCAGCTACCAACAAACTGCGTTGTGCTTCCGTTTCCACTCCTTCCGCGATGACCTTGAGTCCCAGTTTATGCGACATCACGATGATGGCCTCGGACAGGGCCATGTTGTTCGGGTCCTTCTCCAGATTGGTCACAAATGACCTGTCTATCTTCAAATAATCGATATCGAATTTCTTGAGATAGGACAGGGTCGAATAGCCGGTGCCGAAATCATCAATCGCCACCTGGATCCCGGCATCGCGAAACTTGAGCAGATTGTCGGTCACTTCCGTGCCGGCGTGCAGCAGTATCCCTTCCGTGATTTCAATCACGAGACTGTTTCCGGCAAGTCCAAGTTCGGCCAGATATTTCATCCAGTCTCTGCATATGTCGACATTGAGATGGAACTGGACAGGCGACATATTGACGCTGATCTGGCAACGTTGCTTGAACAACCTGGCCCATGAACTGGCCCAGCGGGCCGATTCCCTGAATACCCAGTCCCCGATTTCGTTGATCAGGCCGGTCTCCTCTGCGAGCGGGATGAAGTCTGCCGGGCTGACCATGCCACGGTCCGGATGCTTCCAGCGGATAAGTGCTTCCGCTTTGTGTATCTTTCCTGTCGTCAGCTCGACGATGGGTTGAAAATGGACCTGGAGCTGGTCGTGCTTCAGCGCACCCCGCAAGTCGTTGATCAGGCGCAGCCGGTTCTGCGCCACTTGCTGCAAGGAGTGAGTGAAATAGCTGTAGCGGTTGCGCCCCCTGCCCTTGGCAACATACATCGCCTGATCGGCATTCTTCATCAAGGCGTCGATGTCGTCCGCGTCGTTCGGGTAGATGGTGATGCCGATACTTGCGGAGATATACACCACTTCATGGCCCAGCTGGAATGGTTCCGCCAGCCGGCTGATGATCTTCTGCGCCACATCCTCGACGTGGCCGGTTACCGAGACGTCAGGCAGAACAACCGTAAACTCGTCCCCGCCCAGACGGGCCAGAGTATCCGATTCGCGTATGCATGACCGGGTACGTTCCGAGACCTCCTTCAATAGCAGATCACCCACTTCATGGCCCAGCGTGTCGTTCACTTCCTTGAACTGGTCGAGATCGATCAGGAGCAGGGCCAGCGGATGGTTCTCCCGGTCCGACTTCTTCACCGCCTGTCCAAGGCGGTCCCGGAACATGTCGCGGTTGGGCAATCCGGTCAGCGTGTCGAAGTTGGCCTGTCTCCAGATCAGTTCTTCTGAGCGTTTCTTCTCGGTGATGTCCCGGATGCTGCCGCGGTAGGCGGTGATTGCGCCCGACTTGTCCTTCACGGCGGTAAAAGAACAGAGTGTGGTTATTCGTTCACCGTTCTTCTTCTTTGCGACGACTTCGAATTCGGCAAAGCCATGCGCATTGACGCTTGCAAGGATTTTTTTCCTGTCCGCGGGGTCGGCATAGATATCCTTTGCCAGATCCAGACCAAGCATTTCTTCCTTGGTGTCGTAGCCGAACATCTGGATCGCTTTCCGGTTTATATCGATATACTTTCCTGCGGGGCTGCTGATAAACAGGCCGTCGTAGGACTCTTCAAAAAGCGCCCGATATTTCTCTTCGCTTTCCCGCAGCTCGGTTTCGATCTGCTTGCGTTTGCTGATATCCCGTATGACGCTGAAGAACGCGTGTTCCCCATCCAGTTCTATTGTCCTGCTGGATATCTCCACGGGCAGCACTGAGCCGTCCTTGCGTACTTGCGCGGATTCGAAAGTCAGATGGCCCCGCTTCAACAACTCCGCAATTCTGACTGCGATGCTGGACGAGAACTCGGGCGAGATGAACTGACTGATATGTTTCCCCACCATCTCGGCCCTGGTGTATCCCAGTTGTTCGTGGCCGACACGATTTATTTCCATGATGCGGCCATCGGGGCCGAGTACAAGCATGCAATCGGCTGCCAGATCGAACAAGTCACGAAAAGATATTTCACTGATCATCATCGTTTCCTATGACTGTGGGCAAATATCTGTAATTTGGATTGCTCAGGAACAAATAGTCAGCAGCCCTGGAGGCCGTTGGTCGAGTGCAATGCTGGCATGGTAGCGCGGAATCAATTGGAAGTGAGGCTTTTGCAGGAAATTCACAAGTGTCGACGGGGGCGTGCAGCAATAAGGCAGGCAATGTAATGATCTGTTTAATTTGATTCACGAGCCCATGTCAATGTCATGGATGCAAGCTGCTCCCGTCATCTGCAAATCCATGCAAATAGGCTGTTAAAATACCTGACCGATTACCTTGGGTCAGGCCACCATGCTTCCAACAAAAGTATTGCCGAATGAGAATCCATCCGCCGCAACTGGCTCACCCGGCTGCAACCGCTGCAAGGATACGGAGGAGCTGGATTTCGATTTTTCTTTTGCCTACCAGCCCATCGTCGATTTTCACGCCCGCGCCATCTTTGCGCACGAGGCATTGGTGCGCGGGGTTAGTGGCGAATCTGCCGCCTCAGTGCTGGCCAGAGTCAACGACGACAACCGTTATCGATTCGATCAGGCGTGCCGGGTAAAGGCGGTCAAGGGCGCGGCTGAACTGGGCATCAAGGAATTCTTGTCGATCAACTTTCTTCCCAACGCCGTGTACCAGCCTGAAGCCTGCATACGATCCACATTTGACGCGGCACACAAGTACAACTTTCCCAAAGAACGCATCATTTTCGAAGTCGTCGAGGGCGAGAACGTTTCCGACCGGCCACATCTGATCAACATATTCGAAGAATACAAACGTTTCGGATTCAAGACCGCCATCGACGATTTCGGCGCGGGTTACGCCGGCCTGAACCTGCTGGCGGAGTTTCAGCCGGATATCGTGAAGATCGACATGGACCTGGTGCGGAATATCAACGACAGCAAGCCCAAGCAGGCCATCGTCGAAGGCATCGTGCATATGTGCCATCAATTGGGGATCAGAGTCCTGGCCGAAGGAATAGAAACCAGGGCGGAGCGCGATTTTCTGGTGGGCAGCGGCGTGTCGCTTCTTCAGGGATACCTTTTCTGCAAACCCGCGTTCAAGGCAGTTGGCCAGATAGACGCCACTGCCTGGACTTAGCCGTTTAACAGCAAGTCCAGGCGGCTGGCGCTACTCCGATAGGGGCCGGGGTTTCGATATCCCGAAGCCCTGCGCGTAATCGATGCCGACTTCGCGCAGTTTGGCAATCGTTTCTTCGTTCTCTACCAGCTCGGCGATCGTTTTCACGCCGATCAGTTTCGCCACCCGGTTGATGGCCGTTATCTTCGCAAGCTCGACCGGGTCCCGCAGGATATTGAAGATGATATTGCCGTCGATCTTCAAGAATTCCACACGGAAGCCCCGGATCAGGTCGAACGAGATCCTGTCATGGCCGAAGCCGCTGATCGCCAGAAGAGAGCCGCATTGCCTGATCCGTTGCGCGAATTCGGCAACAACGGCGGGCCGTGAGGTGAGCTCCGAATTTGGAATCTCGAAGCACAGGACGCCACCCGGGACGCCGTGTTCCATCAGCGTCAATTGCAGGAACTCGGGGAAGCTGGGGTCGCCTATCGTGGCATCCGACAGATTGATGAAGTACACCGAATCCTTCCCGCTTCCAGCCGGCGAACTCTGGTGCGAGGCCCATTCGGCGACGTGTTGCACTACCCACCGATCCAGGTGCGGCATCAGGCCATACTTTTCAGCGAGCGGGAAAAAGGCCCCGGGCGGCATCATGCCTTCCTCTTCCTCGATCAACCGGACGAGGATCTCATAATGTCCGGTCTCGCCTGAGCCCGTTGCCAGTGGTGTGATGAGCTGGCAGTACAGACTGAAATCGCCTTTCTCGATCGCGGCCCTGATGTTGATGACCTCGGTATGTCCGGATATCTGCTCGGAGAACGATTCGACGAAGGTATCCTGGTTAGATACTTCATCAGGAACCGGAGCATTCGCATCGGCGACAATGCCCGCTTTTTCCGATCCGGTATCGGCCGGCTTCTGCAGATCGCGGGGAGAGGTGATGTCGTTGATCAGCATAAAGAACCCGCCAACCTTGCCGTCTTCGCCAAACTGCGGGATGTGCTCGACGCGCAGCCGGTAGACGGCACCATCCGGCATCTTCTGCGTGCGCTCGTACTGGACTTGGCGCCCGTCCAGAGACTGCCGGACTGAAGTCGCCGTTTCCTGGTAGACGTTGGAGCCGAGGATCTTGCGTATGTGCTGGCCGTGGATCTGATCCGGCCGCAGATGCAGCCATTCAGTGAAGGCCCGGTTGTGGTACTGGCACTGTCCTTCCGTATCGAAGAAGGCAACCATGACAGGCAATACCTCGTCGATCAAACGCAACCGGGGATTGCCCATGGAAATCGTCTCTTCGGCCCTTTTGCGGCGCTGGGTTTCTTGCTCGAGCTTGTCCTTTACTGCGGACAATTGCGCGGTGCGTCTGGCGACAACCCATTCGACATGCGACACCCGGCTGGCTTCAGCCAGGACCGCCGCCACGAGGATCCCGCCGAGAAAAGTGATCCATTGCAGGCCCAGCCCGGTAAAGTAGATCGCAAATACGAGCGCGCCCGCAGTCACGATGACGGCCAGGGCTGAGAAGAAGGGGCGAACGGCACGAAAGATAAAGCGGAATTTCATTTTTAACTCCCACGGTTCTGCGTGTAAGTCCAGAATCGATAAGCGCCAGGTATTCCGGCACGTGTCCAGTCTATCTCCGAACGGTGACAGTTGTGCGCAGTTCTCCGGTCTGCCATGCCTGCGATGATAAGTTCGCCTGAATATTGCCGCCACACTGCAGTGCGGCGCCAGGTTAAAACTCGATGGAAGGGCGGAACACCAGTGTGGTTACATTGGTGTGCAAGTTCTGGAGCGGGCCGGAATATTCGTTCGGGCTGGTCCAGACGAAACCGACATCCAGCGTCGGCGCATAACCCCACTTGGGCATCGGAATCTTTTTTCCGGCGATCAACTCAAGACGAACCATTTGCCCGCCAGTTTGCAGGAAGTACATGCGCATATCGTAATTGGCGTTCTCCATCCATTCGAGGAACGAATAACGGAGATCAAGATTGCTTCGGTGCAGGCTGATATAGGTTACGTCGTTGACAGCCTTGTTGGTGTTGTAACGCGCTCCCACGCGGAAACTCCAGGACAGTTTTTCGTCCGGATAATCGAGCTGCCCCTTGATCTTCCACTCGACCTCATACCAATCGTCCGGGATGAGCACATTGTCCTTGATGTGCTTGTTGCCCGCGCTGAACAGATAACCGGTGTAGCCATAGTTGTTTCCCTCGCGCTGTTCCTTCGGGCGATTCAGTTTTGCCACGTTGCCGAAGAAGGCAGATACCGCCCAGGGTTCCTGAAAGTCGGGTGTGGCGGATTCCAGCAAGTTGATGCCGGTGTTGCCGATCTCCGCTTGCCGGTAGAGTGACGGCGAGTGTGACTTGACGGCCGTACCCAGCGAAGCCAGCGGATACACGCTCGCTTCCAGCACCATGTAACGCGGGATCAGCGAACCTTGAATGAGCTTGCTGTAGATCTCCGACTCGTTGTCCGAGGTGATCACGGGAATGGGCTTGTCGGTGAGGGGGACGTTGTAGTCAATGTCGGTATATTTGGCGGAGGCTTCCAATACCAGTTCCGACTTGCTTACCGCCTCGGCCGCGGCCTTTCCCGAACGGTCTTCCTTTGGAGAGATTTCTTCAGCAAGTGCGAACGACGTGTACAGGCAGAATGCGGCCGCGCAAATGAGCTGAAGATGATCCGGGAAAGAGCGCATGGGGACGGATTCTATCTGTTGTAGCCTGCCGATAAAAGCGTGAGAGAATTCGCCTTTATTCAGGAGGTCTATTTTGAAGAAACTCACTTTTGCCGATCTGGACAGGCTGAGCCAGGACGCCCGGCACTCGCCGCGCCTGCGTGCCAACTCCAACCTGCACCGGGAGCTGACCGATCCCATTCAGCGCCTCGCCATCGCTATGGAGCCGGACACGCTGATCCTGCCGCATCGTCATCCGCATACCTGGGAAGTCCTGACTGCTTTGCGCGGGCGCTTCACCGTTCTGGTGTTCAACGAAACGGGCAGGGTCACCGAACGCGCGGAACTGGGCGAAGATACCGGTGTGGTGGAGATACCTGCTGGTGCGTGGCATGCCGTGCTGTCGCGAGATGCGGACGCCGTGATCTTCGAGGTGAAGCACGGCCCTTACGCGCCGATCGCCGAGGCCGATGTTGCGGCCTGGAGCAAGGGGCGTACCGCCGCAGAATTGAATGCGTGGTACGCCTTGGCCCAGGTCGGCGACGAGATCGCCTGAGGGATACTTACGTCAAGATCCGTTCGCCCTGACCCTTTGATTATGCTCAGGACTAAAGGCATTATCGAAGGGGCTCACGAATGGTCTTTGTTCCCGACCTGTTGAGGTTTTCATAATTGGCGACATCACACAAAACTCCTGGTTCGTCATTCCGGCGAAGGCCGGAATCCAGGCGGTTGACATAACCCCACGCAGTGGGACGCAACCCCAAATATGGTTTTGTCCGCTACGCGGTATTATTTGGCGGGCTGGATTCCGGCCTTCGCCGGAATGACGTTGGTTCGAAAATGTGTGTCATGAATGACGGAAGGACCAATCATGCAGTGTGTGTCTAACCGTCCTACGCGACGAACTGCTTGCTGCGCAGCGTCTCGATGATCTCAGGTATCACGCCCGAATCGTCGATGGTCGAAGGCACAGTGTATGGCTTGCCGTTGACGATGTTGCACAAGGTCTTGCGCAGTGTCTTGCCGGAGCGCGTCTTGGGCAGACGGGCAAGGACCACCGTGTCCTTGTAGCAGGTGATCGCTCCGATGGCGTCGCGCACGCGTGTCACCAGTTCCTTCTGTAGTACGGCTTCATCCATCGTCGCGCCCGACTTGAGCACCACCAGTCCCATCGGGACCTGTCCCTTGAGATCGTCGTCGCGCGCGATGACGGCGCATTCCGCCACGGCCGGGTGGGTTGCGATCACTTCCTCGATCTCGCCGGTGGAGAGGCGGTGTCCGGCCACGTTGATCACGTCGTCCACGCGGCCCATCACGAACACATAACCGTCCTGGTCGATATAGCCGCCGTCGCCGGTGGCGTAATAGCCGTGGAACATGCTCAGGTAGCCGTCGCGGAATTTGTTGTCGTCGCCCCATACGCGGTTCAGGCAGGAGGGCGGAAGCGGCAACTTGAGCGCGATGTAGCCCTGCGTGCCGCGCCCCACTTCATGCCCGTTCTCATCCAGTATCTGGATGTCGAAACCGGGGACCGGCATGGTGGATGAACCGGACTTGACCGGCATCGGCTCGACACCGCGCAGGTTGGCCGTGATCGCCCAGCCGGTCTCGGTCTGCCACCAGTGATCGATCACCGGCTTGCCGCTGACTTCGGTGAGCCAGGCTTCGGTGGGCGGATCGAGGCGTTCTCCGGCGGAGAAGATGGTCAGCAATTTGCTCAAGTCGTACGGCTTCATCAGCAAGGCTTGCGGGTCTTCCTTCTTGACGGCGCGGAAAGCGGTCGGTGCGGTGAACAAGGCCTTCACGCCGTATTCGGCGCAGACGCGCCACAGCGCGCCGGCATCCGGCGTCATGATGGGTTTGCCTTCGTACACCACCGTGGTGCAGCCATGCAATAGCGGGCCGTAAACGATGTAGGAGTGACCGACCACCCAGCCCACATCGGACGAGGCCCAGAAGACTTCACCCGGCTTCATGTCGTAGATGGCGCTCATGCTGTACTTGAGCGCCACGGCGTGGCCGCCGTTCTCGCGCACCACGCCTTTGGGTTTGCCGGTGGTGCCTGAGGTATAGAGGATATACAGCGGGTCGCTGCCCTTGACCGGCGTGCAGCCGACCGGCTTGGCTTTGGCCTGCAACGCGGCCCAGTCGTGATCGCGTCCCGCAGTCAGCGCGGCGTTCGCCTGCGGACGCTGGAAGATGACGCAGCTTTGCGGCTTGTGCTTTGCCAGTTCGAACGCCTTGTCGATCAGCGGCTTGTACTCGATGATGCGCTTGACCTCGATGCCGCAGGAGGCGGTGAGGATGACTTTCGGCTTGGCGTCGTCGATGCGCAACGCCAGTTCCGGCGGCGCGAAACCGCCGAACACCACGGAGTGGATCGCGCCCAGGCGCGCCACTGCGAGCATGCTGATGACCGCTTCCGGGATCATCGGCATATAGATGATGACGCGGTCGCCTTTCACCACGCCCAGGTCGGCCAGCATCCCGGCGGTGCGCGCCACCGCATCGGTCAGTTCGGCGTAGGTGTATTTCGCCTTGGTGCCGGTGACGGGAGAGTCGTAGATGAGCGCAAGCTGGCCGCCGCGTCCGTTCTTCACGTGATGGTCCAGCGCCATGTAGGCGGTGTTCATTTCGCCGTCGGCAAACCAGTAACCCACGCCGTCGGCATCGCGCGTCAGCGTCTGCTGCGGAAACCTGAACCAGTCCAGGTCCTCTGCCTGCTTGCGCCAGAAACCTTCCGGATCATTCATCGAACGTTGGTATTCGGCTATGTAACTCATCTCAACTCCTCCCTGATAGTGCAGCCCATGCGGGCAAACAAACCTTTAGCCACAGAGTACACAGAGTGCACAGAGAAGACAGCATATGTTTTTCAGCGAGCCGCTCTGAAAGTAAGCGCGGCATTCTCTGTGATCTCTGTGTACTCTGTGGCTAACAAAGTTCTTTGGTTAAAACGATTCTCAAAAACTATCGCCGGGAACACGTACCCAGCCTTCCATCAGCACGCGTGCGCTGCGGCTCATGGTGACTTTCTCGACTTTCCAGTCGCCACTGTTTTTGCTGGCAGCTGCACCGACTCTCAATGTGCCGGATGGATGTCCGAACTTCACCACATTGCGCTCACCGCCCCCCGCGGCCAGATTCACCAGCGTACCGGGGATCGCGGCGGCCGTACCGATCGCAACCGCTGCCGTGCCCATCATGGCATGGTGCAATTTTCCCATCGACAGGGCGCGCACCAGCAGATCGACTTCAGAAGCGCTGATCTTCTTGCCGCTTGATGCCACATAGTCGGCAGGTGGCGCGACAAAAGCGACCTTCGGGGTATGTTGGCGGGTTGCGGCTTCTTCAGGGGTTTTGATCAAACCCATGCGCAATGCCCCGGCCACGCGGATCTTCTCGAAACGCGCCAGCGCTGCCGGGTCGGTATTGATGGCTTCACGCAGTTCGGTACCGGTGTAACCGATATCCTTTGCATTCACAAACACGGTCGGGATACCGGCGGTGATCATGGTGGCCTTGAAGGTGCCGACACCCGGCACTTCCAGATCGTCAACCAGATTGCCGGTCGGGAACAGGCTGCCGCCCTCTTCACTGTCATCGGATGGATCCATGAACTCCAGAACGATCTCTGCTGCCGGGAAGGTCACACCATCCAGCTCGAAATCGCCGGTCTCCTGTACCTGACCGTTGACAACCGGTACATGAGCAATAATCGTCTTGCTGATGTTGGCCTGCCAGATGCGCACGGTGCAGACACCATCTTTAAGATGTGCGGCATCGATATATCCGGCATGGATCGCGAAGGCGCCTGCACCCGTGGACAGGTTGCCGCAGTTGCCGCTCCAGTCGACGAAGTCCTTGTCGATGGAGATCTGGCCGTAGAGGTAATCCACGTCATGACCGGGGCGTGAGCTTTTCGACAGGATCACGCACTTGCTGGTACTGGAGGTCGCGCCGCCCATGCCGTCGATCTGCGCGGCATAGGGGTCGGGGCTGCCGATCACGCGCTGGAACAATTTGTCACGCGCCTTGCCCGGGACCTGCGCGGCTTTCGGCAGGTCTTCCAGCCGGAAGAACACACCTTTCGATGTGCCGCCGCGCATATACGTGGCGGGGATTCTGATTTGCGGGGCGTGGGCCATCATGCTGCTCCTTCGAGGAAGTCTTGCGCAAAGCGTTGCAGTACACCGCCCGCGTTGTAGACGCGTACTTCGGCAGCGGTGTCCAGACGGCAGGTGACAGGGATGCGCACCGTTTCACCATTCTTGCGGTGCATGATCACGGTCAGGTTCGCGCGCGGTGTGATGTCGCCTTCCACATCATAGGTCTCGGTACCGTCGATGGCGTAGGTCTTGCGCGTATCGCCCGCCTTGAACTCCAGCGGCAGCACGCCCATGCCGACCAGGTTGGTACGGTGGATGCGCTCGAAACCTTCCGCAACGATGGCTTCCACACCGGCCAGACGCACGCCTTTGGCCGCCCAGTCACGCGAAGAACCCTGGCCGTAATCGGCGCCGGCCACGATGATCAGGTTCTGCTTGCGACCCATGTAGGTCTCGATGGCTTCCCACATGCGCATCACCTTGCCGTCCGGCTCGACGCGGGCGAGGGAACCTTTCTTCACTTGGCCATCGACGACGGCCATCTCGTTGACCAACTGCGGATTGGCGAACGTGGCGCGTTGCGCGGTCAGGTGGTCGCCGCGGTGCGTCGCGTAGGAATTGAAGTCCTCTTCCGGCAGGCCCATTTTCGCCAGATATTCACCGGCGGCAGAGTCGGCCAGGATCGCGTTCGAAGGCGACAGGTGGTCGGTCGTGATGTTGTCCGGCAGTACAGCAAGCGGACGCATCCCTTTCAAGGTGCGAAAGCCTGCCAGTGCGCCTTCCCAGTACGGCGGACGACGGATGTAAGTGGACTTCGGACGCCAGTCGTACAACGGGCTCTTCGCCGCTGCGATCACGCCCAGATCGAACATCGGGATGTAGATCTGCTTGAACTGTTCCGGCTTCACGCAAGTTGCAACGATCGCGTCGATCTCTTCGTCGGAAGGCCAGATGTCTTTCAGCATGACCGGTTTGCCGGACTTGTCGGTGCCCAGTGCATCCTGCTCGATGTCGAGTCGGACAGTACCCGCGATCGCGTAAGCAACCACCAGCGGAGGGGAGGCCAGGAAGGCTTGCTTCGCATACGGGTGGATACGACCGTCAAAGTTGCGGTTGCCGGAAAGTACCGCGGTGGCGTACAGGTCGCGGTCTATGATCTCCTGCTGGATCTTCGGATCGAGTGCGCCGGACATGCCGTTACAAGTGGTGCAGGCGAATCCGACGATACCGAAGCCCAGTTTCTCCAGTTCCGTCAGCAGGCCGGCTTCTTTCAGGTACAGCTCGGCAACTTTGGAGCCGGGCGCAAAAGACGTCTTGACCCAGGGCTTGCGGACCAGACCCAGTGCGTTGGCCTTCTTCGCCAGCAACGCTGCTGCAATCACGTTACGCGGGTTGGATGTATTGGTGCAGGAAGTGATGGCAGCGATGATGACGGCACCATCCGGCATCAGGCCTTGCGCTTCTTCGGTCTTGCCCGCTGCCAGTTTTGCTTCGTCGGCGATGCCGCGCTCATGCAGGGCGGACGTCGGCAAACGGCGGTGCGGATTGGACGGGCCGGCCATGTTGCGTACCACGCTGGACAGATCGAATTCCAGCACGCGCTCGTAATCGGCGGCAACCATCTGATCCGCCCACAGACCGGTGGTCCTGGCGTAGTTCTCCACGAGGGCGACCTGCTCGGGCTCGCGGCCGGTCAGCTTCAGGTAGGTGATGGTCTGAGCGTCGATGTAGAACATCGCCGCAGTCGCGCCGTACTCCGGGCACATGTTGGAGATGGTCGCGCGGTCGCCGATGGTGAGGCTGTCTGCGCCTGCACCGAAGAATTCGACCCAGGCGCCGACCACTTTTTCCTTGCGCAGGAACTCGGTCAGCGCCAGCACGATGTCGGTGGCGGTGATGCCGGGCTGACGCTTGCCGACCAGCTTCACGCCGACGATGTCCGGCAGGCGCATCATGGAAGGCAGGCCCAGCATGACGGTTTCGGCTTCCAGGCCGCCGACACCGATGGCGATCACGCCGAGGGAATCGACGTGCGGGGTGTGGGAGTCGGTCCCCACGCAGGTGTCGGGGAAGGCAACTCCGTCACGTGCCTGGATCACCGGCGACATCTTTTCCAGATTGATCTGGTGCATGATGCCGTTGCCGGCGGGGATCACGTCAACGTTCTTGAACGCAGTCTTGGTCCACTCGATGAAGTGGAAGCGGTCTTCGTTGCGGCGGTCTTCGATCTCGCGGTTCTTGCGGAATGCATCCTTGTCGAAACCGGCGGCTTCCACGGCCAGCGAGTGGTCAACGATCAGCTGGGTCGGCACGACAGGGTTGACCAATGAAGGATCGCCGCCCTGGCTGGCGATCGCGTCGCGCAGACCGGCGAGGTCTACCAAGGCGGTCTGGCCGAGGATGTCGTGGCAAACGACACGGGCGGGATACCACGGGAAATCGAGGTCGCGCTTGCGTTCGATCAACTGTTTCAGTGCATCGGTCAATGCTTCCGGTTCGCAGCGGCGCACCAGTTGTTCCGCCAGCACTTTGGAAGTGTAGGGCAGTTTGGCATAAGCGCCGGGCTGGATGGCTTCGACTGCCGCCCGGGTGTCGAAGTAGTCCAGCTTGGTCCCGGCCAAAGGCTTACGGTATTGGGTATTCATAGTGTCCTTCTGTGAGAACGTGGTCGAGCTGGATGCGGGTGCACGAAAGGGCGACCGTTCATGTCTACGTTTGCACTTATTTCGGTTTCCTTAAAGTCAAAGTCAAAATCTTTTTAGCCACAGAGAACACAGAGTACACAGAGAAGAAAGGTTAAGACTTTCAGCGCGGCACTCTGATTGTTGATGCTGTTTTCTCTGTGATCTCTGTGTTCTCTGTGGCTAAATTGTTTTCAGGGCTTAACGTTTTTCTATCGGCAACCAGGGCATATTGTCCGGACCGATGTAGTTCGCGCTCGGGCGGATGATCTTGCCGTCGGCGCGTTGCTCGATCACGTGTGCGCCCCAGCCGGTGGTGCGCGAGATGACGAACAGCGGCGTGAACATATTGGTCGGCACGCCCATCATGGCGTACGACCCGGCCGAGAACCAGTCGAGGTTGGGGAACATCTTCTTGGTCTCCCACATCACGCTTTCCAGGCGCGATGCGATGTCGAACAGGCGCATGTCGCCTTTCTCTTCGGACAGCTGTTTCGCCACGCGCTTGATCACTTCATTGCGCGGATCGGAGATGGTGTAGACCGGGTGGCCGAAGCCGATGACGATCTCCTTGCGCTCCACGCGGGCGCGGATGTCGGCCTCGGCCTCATCCGCGTTCTTGTAGCGGTTCTGGATGCGGAACGCTTCTTCGTTGGCGCCGCCGTGCTTGGGGCCGCGCAACGCGCCGATCGCGCCGGTGATGCAGGAGTACAGGTCGGAGTTGGTGCCGGCGATCACGCGCGCGGTGAAGGTGGAAGCATTGAACTCATGTTCCGCGTAAAGGATCAGCGAGGTGTGCATCGCGCGCACCCAGGATTCCTTTGGTTTCTTGCCGTGCAACAGGTGCAGGAAGTGGCCGCCGATGGAGTCGTCATCCGTCTCCACGTCGATGCGCTTGCCGCTGTTGGCAAAGTGGAACCAGTACACCAACATCGAACCGAAGCTGGCCAGCATGCGGTCGAGCAGGTCGCGCGCCACAGCCGGGTCGTGCTTTTCGGGTTCCTGTTCGACGGTGCCGAGCACGGAACAGCCGGTGCGCATCACGTCCATCGGGTGCGCGTTCACGGGGATCGCTTCCAGTGCCTGTTTCACTGCCGCCGGCAGGCCGCGCAGCGACTTCAGCTTGGCCTTGTAAGCTTTCAGCTGGGCAGCGTTGGGCAAGGCTTCGTGGATCAGCAGGTAAGCGATCTCCTCGAATTCGGCGCTTTCCGCAAAATCCAGGATGTCATAGCCGCGATAGTGTAGATCGTTGCCGGTACGTCCGACGGTGCAGACTGCCGTGTTGCCGGCGACGGTTCCCGAAAGGGCAACGGATTTCTTGGGCTTGGGCAAAACGCTTGCTTCTGTCATGTCTTTCTCCTTGAAGTTGAAAATGTCCTGCTTTCGTTTGGCCTGAGCCGCGTTTGTCTAACTGGCATCTCTTGTTTCTAGTCCCTCGCCCGCGAGCGGGAGAGGGGTTGGGGTGAGGGGAGTTGATTTGAAACAAAACTGTTTAATGCTCACAGACCCTCATCCCCGGCCCTTCCCCCGCTTGCGGGGGAAGGGAGAAATCACTCCGCACCTTTTTCGGCGAACAGGCGGTCGAGCTGCTGCTCGTATGCGTGATAGCCGAGATAATCGTAGAGCTCCATGCGCGACTGCATCTCGCCCAGGACGTTCTGTTGCGTGCCGTCGGCGAGGATGTGCTGGTACACGTTCAGCGCCGCCTTGCTCATCGCGCGGTAGGCCGACAGCGGATACAGCACCAGCTTGACGCCCACCCCGTTCAACTGTTCAGTCGTGAACAGCGGTGTCGCGCCGAATTCGGTGATGTTCGCCAGCACCGGCACGCGCACGGCGCGGGTGAACTTGGCGTATTGCTCCAGCGTGGTCATCGCTTCCGGGAAGATCATGTCGGCACCCGCTTCCGCGCAGGCCTGGGCGCGGTCGATGGCGGACTGCATGCCTTCCACGGCCAGCGCATCCGTGCGCGCCATGATAACGAAGCTTTCGTCCGTGCGTGCGTCCACGGCCGCCTTGACCCGGTCCACCATCTCGCCCTGGCTGACGATGGCCTTGTTGGGGCGGTGGCCGCAACGTTTCTGCATCACCTGGTCCTCGATGTGGAAACCGGCTGCACCGGCTTGGACGATCTCGCGCGTGGCACGGGCGATGTTGAAGGCGCCGCCCCATCCGGTATCGATGTCCACCAGCAGCGGCAGGTCGCTCGCCGCGGTGATGCGGCGCGTGTCCTCGCAGACGTCATGCAGCGTCGTGATGCCGAGGTCGGGAATGCCCAGCGATGATGCGGCCACGCCGCCGCCGGAAAGATACAGCGCCTTGTGCCCGGTCTTCTGAGCCAGGATGGCGCAGTAGGCAGTGACTGCACCAACGACCTGCAGCGGATGATTTTCTTGAACTGCAAGGCGCAGTTTCTGGCCGGGGGTTAGTGTGACTTGTCTCATTTTTTATTCTCCATAAAACTCAAAATTCCGTCATTCCGGCCTGCGCCGGAATGACGATTGAAAGAGGTCATGCTGCCTTCTCCTCTTTATCGATCATTTCACTGATGCTGCGCCATGCGCCCTGGATATGGCGTCGCATCAGCAATTCAGCCAATTCGCCGTCACGGTTTGCAATTGCCGCCACGATCTGCCGGTGTTGCAGCAGCGCGGGGCGGGTACGCTGCGCGTTGCGGCTGGTGCGATAGCGGCACATGCGCAGCAATTGATACTGTTCGCTGCCGAGGAGGTGCATCAGCATCTCGTTGCGGCTGCCGCGCACGATCTGGTAGTGGAAATCGAGGTCGCCTTCGCTCTGCGAATAGACCTTGCCGCCGTCCTGCCTTATCTGCTCTTCGTGTTTGTCGAGCAGCCCGCTCAATTGGGCGATCTCGTCATCGGTCATCTGCACTGCGGCGATGCGACAGGCCATGCCTTCCAGCGCTTCGCGTACCGCATAGAGATCGGAGAGGGTCTTGCGGTCCAGCACCACCACGCGTGCGCCGACATTGGGGATACGCTTGACCAGTCGCATGCCTTCCAGATGGCGCAATGCCTCGCGCAACGGGCCGCGCCCCATGCCGAAGCTTTCCGCCAGCTCTGCCTCGTTCAGTTTTTGGCCCTGGGCCAGTTCGCCGGTGACGATGCTGTGCGCCAGACGGTGTGCTGCAACGTCTGCGAGTGTGCCTTGTTCTGGTTCCTTGAGTAGCATCGAAAATCTCCGATTGTCGACAATCTGAGCGAATACTAGCACCATAAACCGCAAAAAGCGCAAGTATTTTTGAATTATGTCGACAAGATTGCCTGTGTATAGGAGGTTTTATGCTTTGGGCAAGGTGGGCGGAATGGTCTTTGTTGCTGATAAACAGGCAAAAAAAGCCGACCCGGAGGTCGGCAGGTTAGGAGAACAACAACTCTACGCAGCCGCGGCCTGTCCGATCACTGCACCGAGCAAGTCCAGCGTTTCCAGCGCTGCGGTGGGCGCGACGCGCTCGTAGGCGAAGCCGCCGGCCTGGACCAGCACGTAATCGCCCAGCGCCAGCGGGCCATCCATCAGCATCAGGCTCACGTCGCGCTGTTCGCCGAAGCATTCCACAGTGGCCATTTCGCCCAACAGGGCAATCACGCGGGAGGGAATCGCCATGCACATGGCTATGCCGCCTTGAGCAGGTTGTTCTTGACGGCCACACCCAGTTCGCGCAATTCCGTCACCACCAGGTCCATCAGTTCCGGCAGTCGCGCTTCCACTTGCGGCGACAGCGACATCCCGGTCTCCAGTGATACCGGTTCGACGCCGATCACGGTGACGCCGCCGGGCTGTTCGCCGATGAATGCCAGCGTGGCCAGCACATCCGAAAGCCCGATCTGGTGCGGCGACAATTTGGTCTTGAAGAACACCGGAACCTGTTCGTCGGTCAGCCTGACGATGGCCGCCGGCGCCCTGCCGCTGCGTACCGCATCGATGATGATGAGGTGGTCGGCGTTCGACAGGTCTTCCAGCATCTCCATGCCGGTAGTGCCGCCGTCGATGACGACGACCTCGGGGGGCAGGATGTAATCCAGCTGCAGTTTTTCGATCGCCCTGACGCCGATACCTTCATCGGAGAGCAGGGTGTTGCCGACGCCGAGCACGATGAAGCGCATCACAGCGCCTTCACCTGTACCACCGGTTTACCTTCGGCATCCAGTACATGCACGGCACACGCCAGGCATGGGTCGAACGAGTGTACGGTGCGCAATACTTCGAGCGGACGTTCGGCATCGGCCACCGGGGTGTTCAGCAGCGATGCTTCGTACGGGCCAGGCACGTCGCCCTCGTTGCGCGGGGCAGCGTTCCAGGTGGTCGGTACCACGCACTGGTAGTTGGTGATCTTGCCGTCCTCCAGCACCACCCAGTGCGACAGCACGCCGCGCGGGGCTTCATGGAAGCCGACGCCCTTGACCTCACCCTTGGGGAATACGGGCTTGTTGAAAGTGTCGGTGTCGCCCTTGCCGATGTTCTCCACCAGCAGGTTCCACTGGTTCGCCAGTTCGTCCACCTGCACCGCGCAGGAGACGGCACGGGCGGCATGGCGGCCGATGGTCGAATGCACTGCGGCCAGCGGTATCTTGGTCTTGGCCAGCGAGCCCGCGGTGTCCAGCACGCCGTTCAGGTACTTCAATGTCGGTGCGTGGTTCTGCGCTGCCATCGCCAGTACGCGCGACAGCGGTCCGACCTGAGCCGGATTGCCGTAGAAAGTGGGCGACTTGACCCACGAATATTTGCCGTCGTCCTGGAAGTCGGTGTAGTTCGGTTCGGTCTCGCCCTTGTACGGGTGCAGCGCGCCCTTGCCGCCCTTGTACCAGGAATGCTTGACGCTTTCCTGCACGCCGTCGCGGAAGTAGGCATCGTTGAACGAGTTGATCGGTTTGATGCTCGCCAGATCGCCGCCCTTGATGTAGCCGCCGGGCAGGGCGAACTTTGTGCCCTTGGTGTCGAGCGGCAGGTCCGGCACGCACAGGTAATCCGTCACGCCGGCGCCGATCTTGGTCCAGTCGGCATAGAACGCACCGATCGCGGCCACATCCACGAGATAGACGTTCTTCACGAAGTCGCCCAGCTTGTCTATCCATTCCTTGACCGCAAGCAGGCGTTCGATGGTCAGCACCGACTGGGAATCCAGTGCGATCGGGTTGGAAACGCCGCCCACGGCCATGTTCTGGATATGCGGCGATTTGGAACCGAGGATGCTGACGACCTTGGTGGCGTAGCGCTGGATCTCCAGCGCCTGCAGGTAATGCGTGACTGCCAGCAGGTTCACTTCGGGCGACAGCTTCATGGCCGGATGCCCCCAGTAACCGTTGGTGAAGATGCCGAGCTGGCCGGTGCCGACGAAACCGCTCAGGCGTTCCTTCACCTTGGTGAATTCCTGGCGGCTGTTGCCGTTCCAGCTGGACAGGCTTCCGGCGAGCGCTGCGGTCTTCGCCGGGTCGGCCTTGAGTGCGGAAACTACGTCCACCCAGTCCAGCGCGGAGAGGTGGTAGAAGTGCACGATATGGTCGTGGATGGCATGCGCCGTGATGATCATGTTGCGGATGTACTGTGCGTTGAGCGGCACCTCCATCTGCAGCGCGTTCTCCACCGCCCGCACCGAGGTGATCGCATGCACCGTGGTGCACACACCACAGATGCGCTGCGTGATGGCCCAGGCGTCGCGGGCATCGTGGCCCAGGAGTATCGTCTCGACGCCGCGCCACATCTGGCCCGATGCCCATGCCTTGGAGACTTTGCCGTTGTTCACTTCGCAATCGACGCGCAGGTGGCCTTCGATGCGGGTGATAGGATCGATCGTGATTCTTTTGCCCATTTAGATTCTCCTGATTGTTCTGACTACTTGTTGCTTGCAACGGCAGCCGCTCCGGCCGTTCCCGGCAGGATAGGCAGGTAACGCACCAGCGCGATGTAACCCAGTATCTCCAGCGCGATCATGCCGATGGAAACCATGATCTCCGGCACGGACGGGAAGTAATGCCAGCCCGGCCCGGTCTCGTAACCGACCAGGAAGGAATCGATGCGCAGCAGGAAGCCGGCCAGCATCAGGCATACGGCAGCAATGACCAGCCTGGACGGGTTCCTGCGCGACTTCGGATTGGCAAGGATCACCAGCGGCGCGATGAACAGCGCGTTCTCTATCCAGAACATCAGGGTCTCGATGCGCAACTCGAACATGCTGCCGACCGCGCCGCGCACGACCAGGTCGACAAGGCGCACGATCAGGTAGGCCGCCAGCATCCACAGCATCACCTTCGACAGCTTGCCCAGCAGTTGCATCTCCAGCGGGCGCTTGAAGCCCGCAGAGGACAGGCACGCCTCGAAGATCACGACCGCAAAGCCGATGGCCAACGCCGTCATCAGGTACAGCAGCGGCAGCAGCATCGTCTGCCAAAGCGGGTGTATCTGGTAGCCGAACACCACCAGCAGGGAGCCCAGCGAAGACTGGTGCATGGAGGGCAGCAGCGTGCCGAGCGCGATGATCAGGAACAGGAACTTGTTCAGTTTGCGCTTGACGTTTTTCATGCCGAATTTTTCGAGGAAGGCCGGCGAGAACTCGATCCACATCACGACGATATAGGCCGTGATGCACACTGCGACCTCGAACATCACCGAGTTGACCTGCGCATAGCCGGGCCAGAAGATGTGCCAGAAGTTCCAGTAGCGGCCCAGGTCCAGCATCACGCCGGCACCGGCCAGCGTGTAGCCGAAGAGGCTGGCCAGCAGAGCAGGGCGCACCATCGGGTGGTACTCGCCCTTGTTGAAGATATACACCAGCAGCGCCACCGAATAGCCGCCGCAGGCAAAGGCGGAGCCGATCACCACGTCGTACACCACCCAGATTCCCCAGGGATAGCCGTCGTTGATGCTGGTCACCGCGCCGAGGCCGAAGAAGAAACGGATGAGCATGATGACTCCGGCGATCGCCACGAGGGCTGCCAGGATCACGGTCGTCGGCGTGACGAACGATCCGCCGAGCGGGGCAGGGGCGGGATGGTTGTGAGAGGCAGACATCGATATCTCCTTATTTCTTCTCGTCGGCGTCATCGTCATTCCTGACGTTGCGCTTCGCGACGAAGGACAGCACGCCGAGGAAGGCCAGCGGCGCGATCAACCCGCCGTAGAGCGTGTGCTGCAGGGTTTCGGATTTGGACGCGAACGACTGGTCGGGCAGCGTGGGCATGCCCAGCTTGTCGAACGGCACGGCGGCCAGCTTCAGCATCTGGGTGCCGCCGACTTCCTTCTCGCCGTAGATGTGCGGGATATATTTCGCCGCCCTGGCGGTGTGCGGCGACTGGTCGTGCGTGTTGATGTTGCCGCGCGGGAAGGTCGCGTATTCGCCCGGCTTCATCGCTACCCGGCGCTGCGCTTCGGCGTGCAGATCCTTCACCTTGCCGTACAGCGTCGCACCGGTCGGGCACACTTGTGCGCAGGCGGCATACTTGCCTTCGGGGATGCGCTGGCGGCACAACTGGCATTTGCTGATCTGCGGGATCGCCTTGTCGTACTGGAAGCGCGGCACGCCGAATGGGCATGCGGCCACGCAATAGCGGCAGCCGATGCACACATCCTTGTCGTAGCCGACGATGCCGGTGACCGAGTCCTTGGTCATCGCCGATACCGGGCAGGCCGACACGCAGGACGGGTCGGCACAGTGCAGGCAGGAAACCTTCATGAACGCGAAGCCGTCCTTCTCGCTGTCCTTGTTTTCGGCGGTGCCGTCCTGGTACACCTTGATCACATTGAGCGTTTTGCCGGAAATGTCGAGCGGGGTGTCCCACAGATGGTCTTCCGTGGAGAACTCCGGCGGCATGTCGTTGACTTCCTTGCAGGCCGAGACGCAAGCCTTGCAGCCGATGCACAATGTGCTGTCGTACAGCAGCCCCAGTGCCTCGCCCGGCATGACCTTGTTTTCGCGCGCCTCGGCGGGTGCACCCGCTGCAAGCAAGGTGCCCCCGGCCAGCGCTCCCTTGAGGAAATCGCGCCGGCTGATGGTCATGATGGGTTCCTTTCCTCTTGCTTCTTGTGCGCGTCGCCCTCGTCGAGCTTGACGTTCT
>DAIDAJ010000026.1 GCA_027310665.1 Sideroxydans sp.
GTTCAGCGTCTCGCCGATCGCATACAGGGCAGTGATGGAAGACAGGATGGCGAGCGGAATGGATACGGCGATGATGACGGTTGAACGCCAGCTTCCCAGGAACAGGAGGATCATCAGGCTGGTCAGCAAAGCCGCGATGACCGCTTCTTTCGCCACCCCCGTCACCGCGGCCTTCACGAATATCGACTGGTCGCCAATCGCATCTATATGCACCGACGACGGCAGGGTTTCGGAAATGATGGGCAGCATCTTCTTGACGTTGGCGACGATATCCAGTGTCGATGCCGCACCGCTCTTCAGGATCGTCATCAGGACAGCGCGACTGCCGTTGACGCGCACAATATTGGTCTGCGGCGGATTGCCGTCGCGCACATTGGCGACGTCGCGCATATAAACGATCGTGCCGTTGACATACTTGACCGGCATGTTGTTGATTTCAAGGAACGCATCCGGGCTGTTGTTCAGTTTCACGCTGTATTCGAAGCGGCCGATCTTCTGCGTTCCAACCGGGATGATCTGGTTTTGCGCAGCAAGCGCGTTCTCCACATCCTGCGCCGAGAGATGCTTGGCCTGAAGCGCGACCGGATTCACGTCAATCTGGATTTGCCTGACCTTGCCGCCGTAAGGAGAGGGAATTGCGGTACCCGGAACCGTGGCGAGCTGCGGGCGGATGAAGTTCTGACCGAAGTCGAACAGCTTCTGCTCCGACTCCTTGATGCTCGACAACGCCAATTGCAGGATAGGCACCGTGGACGCGTTGTAGTTCAGGATCAGCGGTGGCGTGATGCCGGGCGGCATCTGTTTCAGAACCGTCTGCGAGATCGACGTGACCTGGGCCGTCGCCGTGCGTATGTCGACGTTCGGCTGGAAGAAAATCTTGACGACGCCGAAGCCCATCAGGGATTGCGATTCGATATGGTCGATATCGTTGACGGTCGAGCTCAATGCCCGCTCGTAGTAGTAAACGACACGGCCGGACATGTCTTCCGGAGAAAGGCCTGTATATGTCCAGACTGCGCTGATCACCGGGATCTTGATGTCGGGGAAGATATCCGTCGGCGCTTTCAGTGCCGCCAGAGGGCCGATAAGCAGGATCAGCAAAGCCAGCACGACAAACGTGTAGGGGCGGCTCAGTGCAACTCGGACAAACCAGATCATTCGTATACTCCGTCAGAAGGGAACGTCGAAATCGGGCCCGCGCGCCGGGCTATTGCCACCAAGTGCGCGTGAGCCGATTTCAAAACTTCGCGATTGTACCCAAAAGGCAACAGCCGGCCTTATCATAAAAATAAATTAATTAGATATTGTCTGGCCTGAAAAAGACATACCCGCAACGGGTTACACACCTTGGGGCCAACAATAGATGGTGGCACGGGTACCCGGATCGGCATCCTCCAGCCGGAACCCGAAATCGTGCAGCCGGATGATCGCCATGACGATGCTCAACCCCAAGCCAAAGCCGGGTGCCTGCAGGTCGTTCTCGCCGCGGTAGAAGCGGTTCAGCACTGCCGATTTTTCGTTCTCCCTGATGCCGGCTCCGCTATCGACAATATCGACCTGCGCCCCCTTGGGGCCGCTCGAAAGATGCACTTTGACCCGGCCGCCCTCGGGAGTGAACTTGATCGCATTGTCCAGCACGTTGACGAAGACCTCGAACAGCAATTCGCCGTCGCCATTGATGGGGTCGACCGATTCGGCAACCATCGACAGCTTGATCGATTTGTTTTCCGCCAGCGGTTCCAGAAAATTGACCGCTTGCGCCAGAATCTCCGGCAACTGTATCAACTTGAAACCGGCGCGCCGCTGCTTGTTTTCGATTTCGGAGATGCGCAACAGGGCGCGAAAACGCAACAACAGGGAATCCACCTCGGCGATCACCTGCCCCATCATGGCATGATGCGGCGAATCGCCCAGTTGTTGCTGCATGCGATACAGCAGCGCGCGCAGCCTGGTCAGCGGGGTGCGCAGGTCGTGCGCGATATTGTCGCCGACGCTCTTGACCTCCGACATCAGCCGGTCGACCTCGTCGAGCACCTTGTTCACAATGACGGCCAGCATGTCGAGTTCGTCATGGCGGCCGCTGACCGGCAAACGCTGCTTCATGTTGCCGTGCATGATCAGTTCGCACACCTGCTGAATCTGTTCGACGCGGCGCAGCGGGCCAAAACTCAGGAGCAGACCGAACACGAGCCCGAGCAGAATGGTCAGCGAACCGCCCCAGAAAAACGCACTGCGCATGACTTCACCGAACTCGGTGAACTGCTGCACATCGTGCCCTATCAGCAGGATGCTTCCCGAACCCTGGCGGATGGCTAGCGCACGGGCAGGCATGGACTGCGATGCCAGATTGGTTGCGGACAGCGTGGTTCCGTGGATATGGCCATCCACCGGCATGCCTGGTGGCAGCCGGGGAATATTCCCTGCGATCAGGCGCCCGTCCGAAGAGAAAAGCCCGTAAAAGTACACATGGCGGTGGTCGCGCTGAACGCTTTTGTCGATCTCATCGGACAGGGTGTCCGGACTCACCTGGTTGAAGCGCGTTTCTTCGAGCGTCAGGATCAAATCGACGCGGCGGGTCATTTCCGTCGCCGTCTGCCAATAGATGAAGCCCAGCAGCATGACCACGCACGCCGCGAAAAACAGGCTGTATAACAGGGTCAGCCGAAAGGCGACCGTTCTCGATAGTTCAGACAGGCTCACTAAGCATGTACCCCACACCGCGCACCGTGTGGATAAGCGGCGATAACGAAGGAATATCGACCTTGCGCCGCAGGCGGCCGATGTGCACATCGATGATATTGGTGCCCGGATCGAAATGATAGCCCCAAACCGACTCGAACAGCATGTTGCGCGTCAGCGTCTGGCCTGAATTGCGCATCAGATATTCCAGCAGCCGGAATTCGGTGGGCAACAGATCCAGGTCCCGCTCGGCACGGCGCACCTGCCGCGTCACCAGATCGAGTTCAAGATCAGCCACGCGCAGCTTGGTCTGGCGCTCCGTCCGGTTCTGCCGCCGCAACAAGACCTCCACTCGCGCCGCCATTTCTTCCGACGCGAACGGCTTGACCAGATAGTCGTCCCCGCCCGCACGCAGTCCGTCCACCCGTTCGTCCACATCGCTCAGCGCGCTGATCATCAGCACGGGCGTGTCGATGTTCTGTTCCCGCATGGCGGTCACGATGGTCAATCCGTCGACAAACGGCAGCATGCGATCCAGCGTGATCAGGTCGTACTGTCCGCTCAGCGCGCGATCCAGCCCTTCCTGGCCGTTGCCCGCCCATTCCACTTCAAACCCATGGTTGCCGAGCTCGTCCATGATCTCCCTGGCCGTCGTCTCGTCATCCTCTATTGCCAAAATCCTTGTCATTCGCGCAACCTCCCTTTACCCGTCCGAATCAGTCGCATATAAGCGTTCACTTGAAACACAAAATAGCACAGACGGACAAGACGCAAGATGAACAAGATTTTATGATCAGAAGGTCAGTCATCGCAGATACGGGTTCGCATCGGCGTGCTGAGCGAGGGCCCACTGTACCTCATTTCATTCCCGATCACTTGTTTGCCACTCCAAAAATGGTTCAAGAAAAAACCCACTGTGTCGCCACAGCGGGTTTTAAGGTTTCCAAACTCAAACTGGCTAAGCCAGCAAGCGATTAGAACTTGACGCGCAGACCAGCACCGTAGGTGTTGAAGGAGGTGATGCTACCAACACCAGTTGCTGCAACCAGCAGGCCACCTGATTTTACGTCGTGCATCGCGGCAGCATACAGATTGGTCTTCTTGCTCAGATTGTACTCAACCATGGCCGAGTAGTACTTGTCGCTACCATCAGCACCCGCGACAGAGCCCGTTCCAGTAAAGGCGGGTGTTTTCGCATCATAGAATCCAACTGAGACTTTGGTTGCGGGAGCAACTTGCCAATTCGCACCCAGCCAGTACACGTTGATATTCTTCTGGCCTGAAAATTGTGTAGCTGCTGAAGAAAGGTTATAGCCGTAGATCTGCTGAAGACCTTGATCCGCACCGAAGTTGCTTGGAGCGGAAATTTGCATGCGCTCGTAGCCCGCCTTCAGAGTCAAAGGCTCGGCCACTTGCCAGCGACCAGCCAGCATGTAAGAAGTCAGGTCTGCAAACATTGCGGTCACTGTATTCGCAGTTGTACCTGCCCCCAAGGCTGTCGTATCGTTAGCATATTGCACGGCTGCCTGTACACCAAAGGTGTCCGCTTCGTAGCCAGCGTTAGCCTGGAAGTTGGTGCGAGCCGAAGTTGCTCCGGCCATGCCGCCCATGCCGTACATGGCATTCACGTTGAAGTTGCCAATCTTCTTGGCATACTTGATCGCATTGTCCACGCGCGAGTTGTCAGTGAAACCACCGCCACCATAAGCACCGGAGAAGTTGATCGGCGAGAACATCTGTGCGTTCACCGGATCATAGCCACCACCGACGGAGCCGATGATGTCCAGTTGCAGGCTGTACTGACGACCGAACGTCACGGTGCCCAGGTCGGCGTTGGAAAGACCGATCAAAGCCATGCGGTTGAACAGCTGGCCGTTCAGTGCCGTGTCGGCGATCATCTCGCGGTTGTTGATACCGCCGACATTTGCGGCGCCGCCAGCCAGGCCGGAAGTTGCGAGTTGGCCGGTGCCCAGGCTGAATGCCGATTCCAACTGGAAGAATGCGCTGCTGCCGTCACCGAGGTCTTCGCTGCCCTTGATACCCCAGCGAGATTGCGATTCGCCGCCGTTCATCATGCCGCGAACCGTACCAATCTTCGCTGCAGGAGGTTGAGCGCCGATAGGCACCGCACCAGTTACGAAATTGGAGCTGAAGTCGCCGGCATTGGTCATCTGGGCAACGCCCAAGTCCAACACGCCGTACAGGGAAACGCTGCTTGCGCCTGTGTCGGCGAAAGCCGCAGGTGCTGTCAATGCCGCAGCAACTGCCAACGCGATCATTTTCTTTTGCATATTTATTAACTCCTAAGTTTTATTGGCCCAATCGGCAAGTATGCTTGCCGATGCATTCTTTGAAATCCTCCTGAGTGAGAATTCGGGGTGCATTATGCCGAAATAAATATGCAAAGTGCGACTTGTCATATTTTTTTCACATAACCGTCTCTATTGCGCAACAGCTTTTCCATGTTCATAAAACTGCAATCAAACTGGGTTAGGTGAAAGCCTTAAACCCTATATTTGGCGCGGCTATTAAGCCTGCCTGTTATTTTTATTTTTCAAATTTATGAATGTAAGTTTGCAGTAAGTTTCGAATGTAAGATTGGAGTAAGAAATCGATTTGCGCAGTACTGAAAGTTGGAAATAGGCGGAGTCCAAATCTATAAAAAAGAACCCCTCCCCCAAAGGGGAGAGTGGGATGGGGAGGGGCAGGGAAAGCGCTTGGTGGTGATACCGGACAAGTTGCTTGTCCAGCTGGTGGTTGTGGAAGTCGGATTCACCTTGATTCGACTGCCGTGGTTGCCGAATTTTCAGTCCAGAAGAGGCATTCATTTATTCCGTTCGTGGTGAGCCTGTCGAACCATGATCGGAATAAATGTATAACGATCTTTTGTCACTTCCTGCCCTTCGACAAGCTCAGGGCGAACGGCTTATTTGATCTGCGTTCCTTTAAGTTTGGGCGTTACCTTTCTCGGCCAACTTGCGCCATGTCTCCAGCAGCGTATCGGGATTGAGCGACATGGTCTGGATACCGATCTGCACCAGCCACTGCGCGAAGTCGAAATGATCGGAAGGTCCCTGTCCGCAGATGCCGACGTATTTGTTCAGGCGGTTGCAGGTGGTGATCGCCATCTCCAGCAATACCTTCACCGCCGCATCGCGTTCGTCGAAACGGTCCGCCACCAGACTGGAATCGCGGTCCAGGCCCAGCGTCAGTTGCGTCAGGTCGTTGGAGCCGATGGAGAATCCGTCGAAGTATTGCAGGAACTCTTCGGCCAGCAGCGCGTTGGAAGGTATCTCGCACATCATGATGAGGCGTAATCCCTTGTCGCCGCGTTTCAGGCCGTGCTTCTCCAGCGTGGCGACCACGTCGCGCGCTTCCTGCACGGTGCGCACGAACGGCACCATCAGTTCGACATTGGTATAGCCGAGCGTCTCGCGCACCTTTTTCATGGCGCGGCATTCCAGCTCGAAGCAGTCGCTGAAGTTCGCCGCCACATAGCGACCCGCACCGCGGAAACCGATCATCGGATTCTCTTCCATCGGCTCGTAGATCTCGCCGCCCAGCAGTTTGCGGTATTCGTTGGATTTGAAGTCGGACAGGCGGACGATCACCGGCTTGGGCCAGAACGCGGCCGCAAGCGTGGAGACGCCTTCGGCGATCTTCTCCACGTAGAACTCGACCGGACTGGCGTAACCCGCGGAACGCTGCAGCACGGCGTCATGCAATTTGCCGGGCAACTTGTTATGTTCCAGTACCGCCTTTGGGTGGATACCGATCAGGTTGTTGATGATGAATTCGAGACGCGCCAGGCCGACACCGGCGGAGGGCAGCTGCGCGAATTCGAACGCCAGAGTGGGGTTGCCAACGTTGAGCATCAGCTTGACCGGAATGGCAGGTAGTTCGGCTTCGCTGTGCACGACGACCTCGAACTGCAGTTTGCCGTGATACACGAATCCGGTATCGCCTTCGGCGCAGGAAGCGGTGACGATCTCGCCCTCCTGCAATGCCGTGGTGGCGTGGCCGCAGCCGACGATGGCCGGGATGCCCAGCTCGCGCGCGATGATCGCAGCGTGGCAGGTGCGTCCGCCGCGATTCGTAATGATGGCGGAAGCCTTCTTCATCACCGGCTCCCAGTTCGGGTCGGTCATGTCGGTGACCAGCACGTCGCCCGCCTGCACCTTGTCCATCTCGGCCGTGCTGGCGACGATGCGCACGCGGCCCGTGCCGATCTTCTGCCCGATCGCGCGGCCTTCGACCAGCACGTCGCCGCGTTGCTGCAGACGGTACTTTTCGGTGCCGCCGCTGCCAGCGTTCGACTTCACTGTCTCGGGACGCGCCTGCAGGATGTACAACTTGCCGTCGATACCGTCCTTGCCCCATTCGATATCCATCGGGCGACCGTAGTGTTTCTCAATGGAGACGGCGTAACGCGCCAGCTGCAACACGTCCGCATCGCTCAGGGAAAAACGCTGCTGGTCGGCCACGGGCACCGGCTCGATGCGGGTGGAGCGTCCGGCGGAACGTTGCTCGTCGAACACCATGCGTTGTTGTTTGGAACCCAGGCTGCGGCGGATGACGGCAGGGAAACCCGCTGCCAGCTGGGGCTTGTGCACATAGAACTCGTCCGGATTGACCGCGCCCTGCACCACCATCTCGCCCAGACCGAAGGATGAGGTGACGAACACCGCATCGCGGAAACCGGATTCGGTATCCAGCGTGAACAGCACGCCGGACGCCCCCAGATCGGAACGCACCATGCGCTGCACGCCGGCCGACAGGGCGACATCGGCGTGCGTGAAATCCTTGTGCACGCGATAGGAGATGGCACGGTCGTTATACAGCGAGGCGAACACTTCGCGTATCGCGTGCAGGATGTTGTCTATGCCCTGGATGTTCAGGAAAGTCTCCTGCTGGCCCGCGAACGACGCGTCGGGCAAGTCTTCCGCCGTGGCCGAGGAGCGCACCGCGAAACTGCCTTCGCCTTCGGCGGAGAGTTTTGCATAGTGCGTACGAATCTCGTCTTCCAGGCGCTTCGGCAACGGCGCCTCGACGATCCAGCTGCGTATCAGGCGCCCGGCTTCCGCCAGTGCCGTGACATCTTCCACGTTCAGCGTGACCAGCGCCTGCTCGATACGCTTGTCCAGTCCGTCATTCGCCAGGAAATCGCGATACGCCTGCGCCGTGGTGGCAAACCCGCCGGGCACATTCACGCCGGACGAACTCAGGTTGGAAATCATTTCGCCAAGCGACGCGTTCTTTCCTCCCACCTCCGGGATATCAGCAAGGCCCAGAGACTGGAAGGGAATGACGTAGGGGTGCATGAACTACTCCTGTTGTTTTGACTTCGGTTGGTAGGCGCCGGATTTTGCGGCAGGGATTATATTATGAGACATACTCACATGTTAGTGATTCTTGTTGTTTTCGCACGTGTCGCCGGAACATTTGCCGCAGCACCCCTCGCCCATTCTGCGCGCCGCGCCGAATTCCGGATGGCGATGTGCAAACCAGTTGGCGGCGGACTGCACCAGCACGAACGCCAGCATGACAAAGAGCAACAAACCGATCGTGTACAGATAGATCATTCCCCACCCCCGATGCCGGAAAAGCCCATGAACGACAGGGACAATAAGCCGCCTATCACGACGCTGAGCGCTGCGCCCTGCACCAGCGTCGGCACATTGGAGAGTTGCATGCGTTCGCGCACCCCTGCCATCAGGATCAGCGCCAGCGTGAAACCCATGCCGCCTCCGATGCTATAGGCCAGCGACTGGGCGAAGTTGTAGTGGCGGGCGGTCTGGAACAGGGCGACACCGAGCACCGCACAGTTGGTGGTGATCAGCGGAAGATAGATGCCCAGTTGCCGGAACAGTTCGGGAAACGTCTTTTTCACGAACATCTCGACCAGCTGCACGGCGCAGGCGATGACCGTGATGAAGGTGATCACGCTGAGGAACTCGAGATGGAAATGCACCAGCACCATGTTCAGAAAGTAGGCGGAGACCGAGGCCACCAGGATCACGAAAGCGGTCGCGATGCCCATCGGCACGGCAGTGCTGAGTTTCTGCGAGACGCCGAGGAACGGACACATGCCCAGGAACATCGCCAGCACGAAATTGCCCGGCAGGATGGTGGTCAGCAGGATATTGGCAACGGAATCGTTGTTCATGGCTGGGCTCCTTGCAGTTGTGCGTTGCGTTTCTTGTTGATGTGGCGGAACGCGGCGATGGTGATGAGCCAGAAACCCAGCACGAAGAAGCCGCCGGGCGGCAACACCATCACCACCCAGGGCTGGAAGTGATCGCCGAACAAAGCCACGCCGAACAGCTTGCCTGCGCCGAGGATCTCGCGCACGCAACCGATCAGGAACAGGCCCAGCGTGAACCCCAGCCCCATGCCGATCGCGTTGGTCGTGGCAGGCAACGGCGGATTCTTCGCGGCGTGCGCTTCGGCCCGGCCGAGCAGGATGCAGTTGGCCACGATCAGCTTGATGTAGGCGCCGAGCGCCTGGTAAAGGTCAAGGCTGATGGCTTGGATCGCGTAGTCGACCACGGTGACGAACGTGGCGATGATGACGATATAACTGGCGATGCGCACCTGCTTGGGGATGGCATGGCGCAGCAGCGACACCAGCAGGCACGAGGTCCCCAGCACAAAGGTGGTGGCCAGCCCCATGGAGATGGCATTCACCGCCGACACCGTGACTGCAAGCGTCGGGCACATGCCCAGCACCATGACAAAGATCGGATTCTGTTTCCAGAGTCCGTCCAGGAATTCGTCGAAACTGGAAGGCGTGCTCATGCGTGTGCTCCTTTACTGGAGAAGGGAGAAGAGTTAAGTGCCATTTGAGAAGAGTGAAGAGGGAAGGGGGATGTCCACCCCGCGCCATCGGCGCGACCCTCCCTGCCGGGAGGGTTACCCTTAACCCTTCCCTCCTCCCCCTTCTCATTGATTCTTAATTGATCAAGATGCGGAACCAGTTTTGGCAACAGGTTCTGCGCGGATTCGTTGATACCCCGGCCCACCGCCTTCGACGTCACCGTCGCACCGGCGATGGCATCGATCTGCCAGGGGTTTGCCTTGGTGCCGTGCTTGACCGTCTTCACCGCGTTGGCAAGGCTTTGCAGGTCGGTCGACAGGCGCACATCCAGCGCCTCGAAGTTCTGCAGGAATGCCTTGTCGGTGAGTATCTTGTCTCCGATGCCCGGGGTTTCGCGCATGGAGATCACCCCGATGCCGGTGATGGCCTGCTTGTCCACGTCGTAGGCATAGAGTATGCGCACCTGGTCGGCGTAACCGGAGGAAGAGGCTTCCGCGGCGATGCCGGTCAGTTTGTCCGCGACATCGTACACCGCATAAAAGACCACCGCTCCGGCGGGTGCCTTGTCTATATCCTCGGCAACGGCGATCCCGCTGCCAGTCGCAAAATACGGCACCACTTTCTTGGCGTTCGGCAGCACCTTGAACACCTGCCTTTCCAGGGCCAGTTTCTTGTTGGCATTCACTGCCGGCAGCGTGAACTGGTAGACGCCGACGATGATGATGCCGCAGATGACTGACACCAGGCCCAGCGTGCGCACCATCGCAAAGCTCGGCGTATTGATCTCTTGGGTGTCGCTCATGATTTACCCTTTTTCCCGCCGAGTATGCGGGGCTGATTGAACTGGTCCAGCAACGATCCTGTCGCATTGGCGATCAGGATGGCGTACATCACACCTTCGGTCAGACCTCCAAAGTAACGGATCACCACGGTCAGGATGCCGATCAGCGCGCCGTACAGCCAGATGCCGCGCGGGGTAACGGGCGAAGTTGCCATGTCGGTCGCCATGAACCACGCACCCAGCATCAGCCCGCCGGAAAGCAGCACAAAGGTCGGCGTGGGATAGCGTGCCGGTTGCGCCAAATGAAAGGCCCAGGCCAGCAGCATCGCGCTGCCCAGCACCGCGACCGGGATGCGCCAATCAAGGAACTTCCGGTACGCCAGATACAGGCCGCACAGCAGGATCAGGATGGCCGAAGTTTCGCCCGCGCTGGCGGTGATATTCCCGGTCAGGAAATCCATGGAAGAGGCGGTGATGTTTTCAAATTTCCAGCGTGCCAACGGCGTCGCGCCGGTAAACGCGTCCATGCCCTGCTGCTTGACCCAGAGCGCGATTTCCGGCGGCACCATGAACGGCGCAGTCAGCGACGACGGAATGAATTCGCTGAAGCGGTGCGGCATATAGGCGGGCACCCAGGTGCTGATCGCCGTCGGGAATGCGGCCTGCACGAAGGCGCGGCCGATCAGCGCCGGGTTGAACGGGTTCTGTCCCAAGCCGCCGAACAGCGACTTGCCCAGCCAGACTGCCGCAAAGCCGGCCACGGCGCCCATCCATAACGGAAAGGAGGGTGGCAAGGTCAGCGCCAGCAGCACGCCGGTGATGACCGCGCTCCAGTCGGACAACGAATTCCCGTTGTCCCTGATCATATTGTTGATACGCTCCGCCGCCAGGCAGGCCAGCGTAACGACCAGGATCAACGCCGCGGCCGACAGTCCGTATTGCCAGATGGAAAACGCGCAGATCGGCAACAGCGAATACACCACGTTGCGCATGATCACGGGGACATCGCGCCCGCTGTGCTGGTGGGGCGAGGTACGTAACTCTATGCTCATACGGTGGCCTTTTTACGGTTGAGCGCCTTGGCGATGCGGAACTGCTGCACCAATGGAATATGCGAGGGACAGACATAACTGCAGCAACCGCACTCGAAGCAGCGGTCTAGGTTGTAGCGCTCGGCCATCAGCTCGTATTCGCGTTTGGCAGCCAGCAACCCCAGTTGCGACGGGTTGAGGAACTTCGGACAGACCTTGAGGCATTCGCCGCATTTGATGCAGGAATAGCTGCGCTGCGTTTCCGCCGGCAGCTGCCCTTTGCCGAACGCGAGCACGCCGGAAGTCCCTTTGGTGACGGGTACATCCAGCGACGAGATGGTCATGCCCATCATCGGCCCGCCGAGGATGACCTCGCTTGCGCTGCTGCGCGCGCCGACCTGCTCCAGCAGGAAGCGCAGCGGCGTGCCGATCGGCACGACATAATTGCCGGGGCGTTCCACCGCCGGGCCGGCCACGGTGAGGACGCGCTCGACCAGCCCTTCTCCGGACGGCAGCAAGCGTCCGAGATAGGCCAGTGTCATCACGTTGTTGACCAGCACACCAATCGAAGCGGGGCGCTCCCCTGCCGGTATCTCGCGCCCGAGCAGCGCGTAGATGATGGTGTCTTCGGCACCCTGCGGATACTTGGTCTCCAGCGCCTTCACCGTGATGCTGCCGTCTGCAGGCAACGCAGCCTCAATGGCGGCGATGGCATCCGGCTTGTTGTCCTCGACGCCGATCACGGTGCGCGGCGCACCGCTGGCCTTCATGGCGATGCGGATGCCGCGCATCAGGTCCTGCGTGCGCTCCACCATGACGCGATGGTCGCAGGTGAGGAAAGGTTCGCATTCCGCGCCGTTCACC
This sequence comes from Sideroxydans sp., assembly GCA_027310665.1. Lineage (GTDB taxonomy): Bacteria > Pseudomonadota > Gammaproteobacteria > Burkholderiales > Gallionellaceae > Sideroxyarcus. The sequence continues at coordinate 12,173 of DAIDAJ010000026.1, forward strand.
ACCATGGTGTCGATCACGGTATCCGGCGGCACGCTGAGTTTCACGTGCGCGGGGAACGTCGCGCCGCCCAGGCCGGAGATACCCGTATGCTGGATCGCCTCCAGCAATCCTTTCTGGTCCAGCGAGTCGACATCGAGCGGCGCGCGCACCTGTACTTCCTGGCCGTCGGCCTCGTAGACACGGATGGTGATGGAATCCACCATCTTGCCGTTGGCGGCGGGCATCAGGCCGATGGCTTCCACCACACCGGTGGCCGGTGCATGGACCGGCAGGGACACGAATCCGTCCGCGGTGGCGATGACCTGGCCGCGCAATACCTCCTGCCCCACACGCACGCAACAGATTGCCGCTTTGCCAATATGCTGCGACAGCGGCACGACCAGCCGCGGCGCGAACGCCAGGCGGCGTATCGGCAGGTTGCCGGTCTCCTTGTGGTAGTCCGGATGGATGCCGTGCTCGAAGGTCGCGTTACGAGAGAAGAGGGAAGAGAGAAGAGAGAAGGGAAAGAACCCTCCCGGCAGGGAGGGTCGCGCCAAAGGCGCGGGGTGGGCATCCCCCTTCCCTCTTCCCTCTTCTCCGATATGCACGCTCGTGGCCATCTCGTCCTCCTCAGTTGTACTTGGCAGCGCGTTGCTTGAGCTTGTCCAGGTTCGGCTCGTTCAAGTTCCACGGGGTGCCGGGGTGGATGACGCCGGCGGTGCACTTTTCCGCCGCCTTGACAAGGTCCAGATAACTGCCCGCCTTCGGATTGAGGACAACGATCTTTTTCGCTTCATTGTAGCCAAACACTTTCGAATTGATGTTGATGCATTCGTCGCACGCGGTACATTCCGGCGTATCGACCCAGGCTGGCTCATAGCCATCGGCCGCAGCCGGCACAGCTGCTGCTGCAACCGGCCGTGAAGCATCGCTGGAACTGATGCCCAGTCCGGCCGAGAGCTTCTGTATCAGTTCCTGGCGCACGCGGCTGGCGATGGCTTCTTCGTTGACCTGGGCGGCAACGCCGGCTTTGGTCACATCCTTGAGTTGATGCCAGAACTGTTGCCGTTCTTCGCAGGCGCGCACCATTTCCACCGACGTCAACACGCGCATCAGGCGGTTCTTCTTGTCCACCGACCAGATGAACGGGAACTTGCCCTCGCGCTCGTTTTCCGAAAGGTTGAGGAAATCGCCCAGCAACACCATGTTGTCGTTCCAGGTTTCGGGCGGTGCCTTCTTGAACTGCTTGGCAAAACGCCCTTCGCTGAGTGCGAAATCGGCGAACGTCATCGGCAGCGTCATCGTCTTCTTGTCGCCCTTCTCATCCATATACTGAAGACTGTAGGTCGGCCAGTCGGCATCCAGCGCCGGATTGCCTTCGAGCGTCGCGCACTCGGAGAAGGTCACGCCCAGGTCCGGGTTGTAGCGGAACAGCGGGAAGGCGCGCGACTCTACCGCCATCTTGCTCTGTGCCACCGCGCTGTTGTCGCCCACGCCGTGCTCCGGCGGGCATACCGCGTAGACGTTGAAGAGGGCCGGACGGCGGCTGTTCAGGCCGTCGATGAAGCTCTCCAGCAGGTGCGTGGTGTTGGCCAGCGAACCCTGTGCCACGAAGGAGGTACGGTGGGCCATACCGATGATGCTGATCTCTTTGCGCTTCTCGGTCTTGCCGTGCTTGCTCGCACCGTAGGGCGACATGTCGGCCACCTGGCTGATGAAACCGGAAGTGCAAGCCTGTCCGCCGGTGTTGGAATACACCTGCGTATCCACGATCAGGATCTTGATCGGCTTGCCCGCCATCAGAGCGCGCGACAGGTTCTGGAAACCGATGTCGAACATCGCGCCGTCACCACCGAGCGCCACGACCGGCGGGCACAGATGCCATTCTTCCTCGCTGAGCTGCTCCCAGTTGAAGCGCGCGAAGAAGTCGTCCTTTTCGTCCGGGTCATAGCCGCCCGCGAGCTCCATCTCGACCTGGCGCACGATCTTGAAGCCTTCCACCATCTTCGCCATGTGGCCCTCGAACACGCCCATCGCGACCGACGGCGAATCCTGGAACAGGTGCGACGTCCACGGGAACGGATACGGATTGAACGGGAAGGTGGACGCCCACACCGAGGTGCAACCAGTAGAGTTGACCATGCCCATCTCGGCGCGGCCGCGCTTGCTGGGGCCTTCCATGTACCGCCAGCGCAGGTCCTTGAGTTTTTCCAGCATCTGGCTCACGCGTTTCAGCCATTGCGGGTCGATAGGTTGTCCGGGATGTTTCTCCAGCAGGCTTTCCGACAGGTTCGCCAGCGTGAGGTCATGCCCGACGTTTGCCTTTACCGCCTGCATCAGCGCCTGCGTATCGGTCAGGTCGACCGACGCGCTGAGTTTCATGCGGATGTGGTTCTCCAGACCGGCGATCAGATTGTCCAGTTTGACCAGAAACTTCTTCACGCGCGGTTGCTGCAACGCGGTGACGGCACTGGTGAACAAGTGGATGGTCGATTTCTCGCCGCAGCCCAGGCAGGCGCCGTCGCCGCTGGCCATGGACTGGTAGTTGTGCTTGTCCAGCAGCAGGGTTTCCAGCGCGCCGACCTTCTCATCCAGGTCGTCGATGCGGCTGAATTGCGCCGGTGTGGTCGGCAGGTCGAGCCAGAAGTTCCAGTCGTCGCGCAGCGTCTCTATCGTTTCCTGGGTCTGCGTGACCATGGTCAGCGCGTTGTCGCTACACACCTCCACGCACAGCGCGCAGCCCTTGCAGGTATAGGGATTGATCGTGATGGAGAACAGGCCTCCCGAGCCTTTTTCCTTCTTTTCCTTCTGGGTCCAGTACGGCTTGGTCGTGGCGAACTTGAAATCGCCGACGGCAGCACGCAGCAGATTCAGCTCCACTTCCAGGCGGCCACGCTCCTCGCCTTGCGTCGCGTCTTCGGCAAACGCTTCGGTGATCGCATTGGCCAGCAGCGTGCGCACGTCCAGGCCGTCCTTGTCCAGCGCGTTGCGCAGTTTCTTGTCGATCACGCGGCTGAACTTGCGCAGGAAGCGCGTCGGGCGGCCGCCCATCTCGATCCTCTGGATGGCGGTATTGAACACGTCGGCGGTGGTCGACACCAGGCCGGGGATGGCGCTGTCCGGGCACAGCGTAAAGCATTCGCCGCAAGCAGTGCAGTTCTCGGCCTTCCATTCCGGGTGCTCGAAGCGCACGCCGGTCATGTCGCGATACACGCCCGTCACGGCGGGGATCACGGACAGGCCCATGAACGGGTCGACCAGGTTGTCGGAGCCTTGGCCCTTCATGTAGAAGCTTCCGGTCTGTTCCCAGAAACGGTGGATGTCGGAAAGGCCGCCGTCGCTTTCCGGCAGGCGCTTCAGCATGACCGGCAGCGCCGGTGCGGGCTTGCCTACCACCTTGGCGCGCTGGCCGACTTGCATCAGTTCCGGTGCGATCTCGGACAGCTCTTCATAGCCGCGGCGCACCACGCGCAGGTTGTCCTCGACGATGCGCTTGCCCTTCTTGCCGAACTTGGATTCGAGCTGGTTCTCGATCGCGGTAAACAATGTCTCTTCGCTCAACCCTGCGCGTTCCTTCACGTCGGAGGCACGGAAGAATGCGCCCTGGAAGGCGTTGCCCTGCATGCGCAGTTGCAGGTCGGCGTTGCTGGACTCTTCGCGCGCGATCTTGAACGCATCGAGGAAGAACACGCGGATCTTTTTGTCCACGATGTATTTCTGCGTCTGCATCGGCAGGGTTTCCCACAATGCTTCGGCGCTGCCCAGATTGCTCTGGATGATGAACACGCCGCCTTCGCGCATGCCTTCCAGCGCGTTGGTATGCCCGAACACTTGCGGATCCGGCGACATCACCACGTCGACGTTTGTGTATTCGCAGTTGATGCGGATGGGTTCCGGCGCGGCAGACAGATAATAGGTGGTCGGCTGGCCTTTCTTTTCCGAACCGTATTTCGGATTGGCCTTGATGTCCCAGCCCAGCAATTCGAACAGGGTCATGGCCAGGTTCTTGCCGGTGGTCACCGCACCCCAGCCGCCGATGGAGTGCATGCGCACCGCAATGGCGTTCTTGGGCAACAGGTTGGGATTCTCGGAACCGCGCAGGGCCAGATTCTTGATGCCGGGATAGGCAGTCTGCAGTTCCTGCTGGCGGATCTCCTGTTTCGGATTGGCCGATTCGTCGCGCACGAAATCCACGGACAGGTAGAAGAACTTGCGGTGCGCGGCGCCGGGCAGCATGTTCTCCACCGCGGCGATCAGGCCTTCGGGTTGCAGGTCGCGCGAACCCAGGCCGTAGCAGCCGGAATACAGGGACGGCATGTCTTTGGCGCTGTCGTAGGTAGCGTACTCGGGATAGGTCCTGTCGCGACCGTTCTCAAGGCATTTGGTCACGGTGGAGCGCACTTCGCGCATCAGCGGCAGGTCTTCCGACAGCGGCTGGTCGGTACGTTCCAGCACGGCCACGCCTTTCTTTCCCTTCAGCACCTTGCCCAGCAGGTCGCCAGGGAAGGGACGGTACATGGTCATGTTGACCACACCCACCTTGATCTTGCGCGTCTCGCGCAGCCAGTCGGCGACCGCAGCGGCCTGCACGGTCATGCTGCCCTGACCCAGGATGATGTAGTCGGCATCGTCGCAACGGTAGTTGTCGATACGGCTGTAGCGGCGCCCGGTCAGGGCGTGGAACTCCTCAGCATTCTTGTCGAACAGCGCGGGTATATGGTCGAAGAAATACGGGCGCTGTGCAGCCACCGCCTGCATATACGCATCCTGATTCTGCACCACGCCGGTCTGCATCGGATTGTCCACATCCCAGCTGGACGGCACACGGCGGCGCGTCGGGCCATACAGCATCTGCTGCGCGGGCGTGGGGGTGTCGATCAGGTCGTCGGCATTGCCCAGATATTCGGCGATCAGTTCCCGTTCCGGCACCAGCATCGGCTCGATCAGGTGCGTGGTGAGGAAGCCGTCCTGCGCGACGATGGCCGGCGTCAGCGCCAGCTCTGCGGTCTTGCGGCCTATCATGTTGAGGTCGGCCGCCTCCTGTGCGTTCTTCGCCATCACCTGGATGAAACCGGTGTCGTCGGCACAATGGTAATCGTCATGCGCGCAATGCACGTTCAGCGAGGCTTTTGTGATCGCACGGCAACCCAGGTTCAGCACATACGGCAGGCGCTTGCCGACGGCCGCATACAGCGACTCGTGCATGAAAGCCAAGCCCTGCGACGAGGTGAAATTGACCGCGCGCAGGCCGCTCATCGACAGGCCCGCCGTGACGCCGGCTGCGGCATGTTCGGATTCCGGCTCGACGAAGATCAGCGGGTGCCCCGCCGTGTTGAGATGGCCCTTGGCGACTTCTTCCGCCCAGTACTCGCCCATCTGCGTGGACGGCGTGATGGGGTAGGCACCGGCGCCCTGCGATGCTTCGCGCTCCACCATGATCACCGCGGTATTGCCGTCGATGGCATCGCGCACGCCGGGATACTTGTATTTGGTGTGACTACCCTCGGAGCCGGTGGCAGTACCGATCAACTTCTGCTTGATTTTGTTCAACATGATTTCCCCTATGCCTCAACAGCGGCTGGTAATGGTTGGATACGAATGATTTTTTTGGCGGATTTGCCCTTGATGATCCGATCACCCTCGAGCCAGACGATGGCTCCGGTGGGACAGCGGTCGATCGCGCGAGGACTCGCGCTGCCGTTCGAGGCATAGTCGATCACGGCGAGGTTGTTCTCCAGATGGATCAGTCCGGGCGCGGCGTCGACCACACAGCGTCCGCAAGCCGTGCACGCCACTTCGCAGGATGCTTCGGCAGCATCGCCATCTGCCTCGTTGCGGCAAGCCATCCACAGTTTGTGAGATACGCCGTGTATCGAGAACAGGTTCTTGGGGCAGATATCGACACAGTCTCCGCACGCCGTGCATTTGGCCAGATCGACCACCGGCAATCCCTGGCCATCCATATGGATGGCATCGAATTCGCACACGTCGGCACAATCGCCCAGGCCCAGGCAACCCCAGGCACAACTCTTGCCACCCCCGCCCGCCACTGCTGCGGCACGGCAGGAAGAAAGCCCCGCGTAATGGGCACGCATTTTGGCGACATGCTTGCCGCCGGCACAGGCCAGGCGCGCCACGCGTTTTTCGACATTGCCCATGGCAACGCCCAGCATGGCGGCGATCTTCTTGTTTTGATCCGGCGTATTGACCGAGCAGGAAGCCGGTTCGATCAGGCCCGCAACGACTCGCTCGGCAAAGTTGCGGCAACCCGCCGTGCCGCAGGCGCCGCAATTGGAATGGGGGAGCATCTCTTCAACCAGACTGATGCGGGGGTCTTCGTACACATAGAGCCGCCTGTCTGCGATGGCCAGAAAAAATGCCAGCAGACCGCCCAAGACGGCCATGAACGCTCCCGTGACAAGCACGCTGTTTACGATTTCCATGTCTCTCCCCGCTTCAATAAATCCGCCGCGAGAGCTAGCACTCTGCTCTCTTCAGCTATACTTATCAACGCCCCACAAAGCGTATCTGGCAAACAAAAAAGATTTAAATCCCTACTTTTTTTATTGTTAAGGGAAGATTAATCCAAGCTACAATCATTCCGCGAATCAATTCTTTCAATCATAATTATAAAAATTTGAATTATTGTGTGATCAGCCAGGGGAGGCGGAGATGGACACCGATAAAAAGAGTTATTACAAAAATAATCGTCTTAAGCAGATGCGCGCATTTTGCGAGGTCGTTCGAACCGGAAGCGTTACTTTAGCCGCACAAAGACTATTCCTGAGCCAACCCTCGGTGACTTTGCAGATCCAGGCAATGGAACGGGAAATGGGCGTGACAGTATTTGAGCGCCGCGGTCCAGTACTCAAGCTGACACCTGATGGAGAGGCGCTGCACGCGCTGGCAAAACCGCTGGTGCTTGGCATAGACAGCCTGCAGGAAAATTTTGCCGCGCAGCACGGCAAGCTGGATTCGGGGGTGCTGAACATCGGTGCTGGCGAGTCCACTATTCTCTATATCCTGCCGGAAGCGGTCAGTCGTTTCGTTACCGCGCACCCTCGCATCCAGCTCAAGATAGACAATGTGACCGGACGCGATGGACTGAAGATGCTGCGGGCTGACGAAATCGATTTTGCCGTTGGTTCCATGCTGGACGTGCCCGACGACATCACCTATCAACCCGTGGCGACCTTCGACCCCGCACTCATCGTCCCGCTGAACCATCCGCTGGCCAGCCATCCCTCGGTCACGCTGGAAGAGATCAGCCAGTACGGGCTGATCCTGCCGCCCCGCCATCTTTCGACCTGGCGCATGGTCAAATACGTGTTCCAGCAGCACAACCTGACCTTTACCGTGACACTGGAAGCCGGAGGCTGGGAAGTCATCAAGAAATACGTGGAATTGGGCATGGGCATCTCCATCGTGACCGACATCTGCCTGACAGGCACCGAAAAACTCGTGAGCATCCCGCTCAACCAGTACTTCCCACAGCGTGGCTACGGTCTGGTGTTGCGCAAAGGCCGCTTCCTGTCGCCGCAAGCCAGACGCTTCGTCGAGATACTGCAGGAAGTTTACGGTCTGGAAGCCACGCCGACCCAGCTTAGCGTTCGAGATTGAGCGCCTGCATCAGTTGCACGGCCAGTTCCTCGATCGAACGTGAAGTGGTGTCAAACCATTTGATGCCTTCGCGCCGCATCATCTTTTCCGCCGCCGCCACTTCATAGCGGCAGTTCTCCAGAGAGGAATATTTGCTGTTCGGACGGCGTTCGAAGCGTATGCGCTGCAACTGATCGGGTGCGATGGTCAGGCCGTACAGCTTGCCGCGGTATGGCTGCAATCTCGACGGCAGGACATCCCGCTCGAAATCTTCGGGGATCAGCGGATAGTTCGCGGCCTTCAGCGAGAACTGCAAGGAAAGATACAGGCTCGTGGGCGTCTTGCCGACGCGCGACACGCCCACCAGTATGATGTCGGCGCTCTTCAGGTCGGAATCCGAAACGCCGTCATCATGCGCCAGTGCAAAATTCATGGCCGCGATGCGCGCGTTGTATTCCGGATTGGCCTGCCCGTGCGAACGCCCCATCGCGCGCGTGTACTTGCAGCCCAGTTCCTGTTCCAGCGGCGCGATGAAAGCGTCGAACAAGTCGATGAAGAACGCTTCGGCCTGGTGCAGGATCGCGCCGAACTCAGGGTTCGTCTGCGTCAGGATCACGATGGGACGTACACCTTCGCGCCGGCTCAATTCATTGATGCGCGCCAGGCAATCCCTGACCTTGTCTTCGCTGTCCACAAAAGGGTATCGCACCGGGCGGAATTCGATCCCCTCGAACTGCGCGAGCAAACCGTGCCCCAAAGTCTCTGCGGTGATACCGGTGCCATCCGACACATAGATGACGGTTCGCTTCTGGGTCGTCATGGCTCCACTATCCTGAATAATTTGACTTGGTGCAGCAGTATACGCCCGCGGCTTTCTCCCCCGCTCGCCAGGAGCGGTTCGTCAATAATCTTTGGGCTTGAAATCGCTATCCAGACTCGGATAGCGCACTTGATCGACCAGATTCTGCAGGTCCTTGCCCGGCGCGGCGGTCAGCAGGCTGCCTGCGATCACGCCGACGAACCCGACCAGTATGCCGAATATCCCCGCGGAGATCGGATCGATATCCCACCATAGCGGCGCGTTCACGCCGAAGAACGGATAGGTGATGTACATGTAGAACATGCAGGTAAACAACCCGCCCAGCATGCCGAGGACCGCCCCGGTCTTGTTGGCGCGCTTCCAGAATATGCCCAGCGCCAGCGCCGGGAAGAACGCGGATGCCGCCAGCGAGAATGCCGCGCCGACCAGGAACAGGATGTGACCGGGCTTGAGTGAAGTGATATAGGCCGCAAACACCGCCACACCCAGCAGCAATGCCTTGGCAATGAACAGGCGGCGGCCGGTTGGGGCTTTGGGGTCGATCATTTTGTAGTACACGTCGTGCGACAGCGAATTGGAGATGGTCAGCATCAGTCCATCGGCTGTCGAGAGCGCGGCGGCAAGTCCGCCGGCCGCGACCAGTGCCGTGATCACATAAGGCAGGCCCGCGATCTCCGGCGTCGCCAGCACGATCAGGTCGCCGCCGATGGTGACTTCGGCAAGTTGCACGATGCCGTCATGGTTGATGTCGGTGACATTCATCAGCGTCTTGTCCACCGAAGCCCAGGCCGAAACCCAGCTAGGCAGTTCGGAAAAACTGGAGCCCACCAGCAAGGTATAAACGTCGTACTTGGCCAGCACCGCCAATGCGGGAGCGGTGAGGTAAAGCAAAGAGATAAAGAACAGGGACCAGAACACCGAGTGGCGTGCTTCCCTCACCGAAGTGGTGGTATAGAAACGCATCAGGATATGCGGCAACGCCGCAGTACCGACCATCAGGCACAGCACCAGCGCCATGAAGTTCTTGCGCTTGTTGTCGCGCGTCGCTTCATCCGGACCTGCAAACGGTTCGGCATGCGCCATGACCGGGCCGGATTTTTCCCTGTCGGCCTCCGCCTCGCGCCGCCATTTTTTGCGAGCAGTGGCGGCGTCGGCGGGAAAATCGGCGACTGCGCGGTTAGCCGCGGCAAGCACCTTGGGGTCTGTATCGTGCCTGCTCTGCAGATCGGCGACGGTCTTGACCAGCCTTGCTTTCTCACTGGCCAGATAACTCTCGCCTTCGGCGTCCAGCGCTTTCAAGTGATCCCGGACTGTTTTCTCGCGCTGCCTGAAGATGGAACGCACCTCCGCCTCGCGCGCGCCTTCCGGCGTGGACGGGTCATTCAGCACCTGCTCGCGCGCCGTCACTTTTTCCAGCACATAGCCGTACGCGATTTGCGGGATCGGATTGCCGGTGTGTTTCACCGACAACCAGATCACCGGGATCATGTAAGCCAGGATCAGGATGACGTACTGCGCCACCTGCGTCCAGGTCACGGCCCGCATCCCGCCCAGGAAGGAGCACACCAGAATGCTCCCCAGGCCAACGAACACGCCTGTCCCGAAATCCAGCCCGGTGAAGCGGCTGGTGATCAGACCCACACCGTAGATCTGCGCGATCACATAGGTGAACGAGCACAGGATGGCCGCGAGCACGCCGATGGTCCGCGGAATGTTGCCGCCGTAGCGTGCACCGAGAAAATCCGGAATGGTGTATTGGCCGAACTTGCGCAGGTATGGAGCCAGCAGCAAGGCCACCAGCACGAAACCGCCGGTCCATCCCAGCACGAAGGCCAGACCGTCGTAGCCTGACAGGTACAGCGTGCCTGCCAGGCCGATGAAGCTTGCAGCGGACATCCAGTCGGCGCCCACCGCCATGCCATTGAAAAAGGCCGGGACGCGGCGGCCAGCCACGTAATATTCCGCGACATCCGAGGTTCTCGACAGAATGCCGATACCCGCATACAGCAACACCGTCACCCCCAGGAAGATGTAACCCAACATCTTGTTGGGCACCCCCATCTGTTCCAGGATCGACAGCAAAACCACGAACCCGATGAATCCGCCTGTGTAAAGCGCGTAGTAACGTTTAAGTTGCGAAACGAATCGCGATTGGCCCGGCGCCGCCATCACTGATCCCTTTCGTGCACTTCGTATTCGCGATCCAGCTTGTCCATGCGGTACGCATAATAGCCGACCAGTGCGACATAGATCAGCAACGCGCCCTGCGCGCTCATGTAGAAAGAAAGCGGAAAACCCAGAAAGGTGACGGATTGCAGGTCCCGTGCGAACCAGCCGACTACAAAGGTAACCACAAACCAGATGGCCAGCAACACACCGGTCAAGTGGAGATTCTGCCGCCAGTATTGCTTGTGCCTGTCCTTCAGCTGCATGTTTTTCCCGGTTAAAAACAATGAATTCATGGTCCTGCCGGCCCGCGGCTTGGACAATTGACCTCTTCCACTTAGAATAGCTGCATGCAGGACGGATGTGGAGACAATATTCATCCGGCCCATGGCGGGAACTTAACCTTCAATTCTTACACGGCACTTACATTCCCATGCGTATCCTGATCGCCGAAGACGATGATGTATTGGCAGACGGCTTATGCCATTCGATGCGCCATTCCGGTTACGCCGTCGACTGCGTGAAGGACGGATTGGCGGCCAACCTCATCCTCAGCGGCGAACAGCCTTTCGATCTGGTGATACTGGATCTGGGCCTGCCCAAGGTGGACGGCTTCAACGTATTGCGATCGCTGCGCGAAAAGAACAAGCAGGTCCCCGTGATCATCCTCACCGCACGCGATGCCGAAGGCGACCGGGTCAAGGGACTCGACCTCGGCGCGGACGACTATATGATCAAGCCGTTCAGCCTGCCCGAGCTCGAGGCCCGGGTCCGGGCACTGATACGGCGCGGGCAATGCGGGGTGAACCCGGTTTACAGTTGCGGCATGCTGACCTTCGACAGCGTCGGCCGCCGCGCGACGATCAACGGCTCCACACTGGAGCTGACCACCCGCGAATTGAGTGTTCTGGAGGCACTGATGTTGCGCACCGGTTGGGTCGTCAGCAAGGAGCAGTTGCTGGAACGGCTCTACAGTTACGCGGAAGAAGCCAGCAATAACGCCATCGAAGTCTACATACACCGGCTTCGCAAGAAGATCGAGCCTGCGGGAGTGACCATCCGCACCATCCGCGGTTTGGGGTACGTCATCGACAACCTGCCCGCCTGAGTTTCATGGGTAACGGCATACGCTCCCTGCGCAGCTACCTCATGCAGAGGTTGCTGATCTCGCTCTATCTGCTGTGGATCGTCAGCACCGTCGTCGGCTATTTCGCCACCATCAATTACGCCAACCAGCCCTACGACCTGGTCTTGCTGCAACGCGCGAACGCAGTGGCAGAACAGCTCAAGCTGGGCAGCGGCCATGAGCAGCTGGACGTAGTGCCCATCCTCCCCGACGGCTCCGAATTGGGCATGCCCGACCGGGTGCTCTATACCGTGACCGACAGTGAAGGCCGGAAACTCGCCGGCAACGGCAACACCTTGCGCCCGCTCTCATACCGGCGTGACAGGCCGGGGCCTCTCTTCAGCAACGGCGAACGCGAGGGACAAAAGACGCGCATGGTCAGCCTGACATTCAATTCCAACGGCAGGATACTGCAACTGCATGTCTCCGAAACCACGCAGCAGCGTCAGGCGCTCATCCGGGGCATTCTGGCCAACATCGTCATCCCGCAATTATTGCTGACCCTGATCGCGCTTGCCGTCGTCTGGTACGGCTTGAAACAAGGTTTGCGTCCGCTCGATCGCCTGCGCAACGAAGTGCTGAACCGGCGGCGCGACGACCTGAGCCAGCTCGACGGCAGCAAAGCGCCGGCTGAAGTGCGGCCATTGATCGACGCCGTGAACAATTTGCTGGAGCGCCTGAAACAGGTGATCGCGGCGCAACAGCGTTTCGTCGCCGACGCAGCACACCAACTGCGCACGCCGTTCGCCGGGCTGAAGACGCAGTCCGAACTGGCCCTGCGCACGGATGACCCCGGACGCAAACAGCATGCGCTCGAACACATCCACACCAGCACCGAGCATGGCATCCGTCTCGTCAACCAGCTTCTGGCGCTGGCGCGCAACGAGCCGGGCGGACAAGGTACCGGCAATTTTTCCTCCATCAACCTCAACCAACTGGCGCAGGAGTGCACCGTCAACTGGGTGCAGATGGCACTGGACAAGAACATCGATCTTGGCTACGAGGGCACACCGGAACCGCTATCCGTGCAAGGGGATGCGAACAGCCTGATGGAGATGCTCAACAATCTGATCGACAACGCGATCCGCTATACACCCGTGGGCGGACACATCACCGTCGGCGTGAACTCGACAGCACAGGGGCCGGAATTGAGCGTGGAGGACAACGGCCCCGGCATCGAACCGCAGCACCGCGAACGCGTGTTCGAACGCTTCTACCGCATATTGGGCAGCGGGCAAAGCGGCAGCGGACTCGGGCTCTCGATCGTCGCCGAAGTCGCCAAACGCCACGGTGCCGAGCTGACGCTGAATGCGGGCAGCAATGGCATCGGGACCAGGATCGCCATGCGCTTTTCGCCGAAGCATTCGCAGGATTTCGAAGCTTATTGAGAGCGCGGTGTATTTCCCGCAAGCACGGCAAATATGAAAAAGATATAGACCTTTATGTTGATTGCTCAATTGCCAAATTGAATGCATCATGATTATGGTTTTTTCTTGCAGCAATCACATCAACCTATATGGAAGCAGGATGTCGGCTCGACCCGGATCATGCGAGTGCAAGCGATATCTTGAGATGAATGGACATGAAAAAAATAACTGCCGTTTTATTGTTTTCAGCAATTTCCTCTAACGCATTTGCAGACGTGTCAGACATCAAGGCCTCCAACAATCAGTTCGGTATCCAGGTCAGTTCAACGAATGTCGATTACACGGAGACCGGAAACGGACAATTGGGCACATCGACGGGAACTCTGGACACCGAGACGGGCCGGTTATCGGGTTATGCCCTGACCATATCTGCGATGCAGGATTTGTGGCTCGGGAACGACTATGTGGCGGCCGAATACAGCCGTACCAGCGGCAAAACAACCTATACAGGTTCGCTTCAAGGCGGGATATTTGGTTCAGTGGTTTCAACCTCCACGGCAGGGCTGACTGATTACAGCCTCCGGTACGGAAAAGGCTTCATTGCCAATAGCAAGCTCATGCTGACACCCTACCTTGAATTCGGCAGTCACGAATGGGACCGGGGTGTCAATCAGGGCGAGACCTATAACCACAATTACTATGGGATCGGGGCGCTGGGTCAGTTTTCCCCCGTCCGCAAGCTGGTACTTTCGGCCAATGCCATGATCGGGAGCACATTCAAATCCAATATCGATGTCGTCGGCTCATTTTCGGGAGCACTGGGCAATTCCAGTCTGTACAAGGCGGGGATAGGCGCGGATTACGCGTTTACAAAAGACTTTCATGGCAGCGCGGGCGTTGATTATGTGCATTTCAACTATGGCATCAGCGCCACGTATCCGATCGGCGGCGGTCTCGTCGCATGGGAACCTGACAGCAAGACAACTTACACCATTGCCAGAGTCGGATTGGGCCTCGCATTCTGATTCTGATTGATTCTTGAAAACGCGGTTGCCCGTTCGCCCTGAGTAGCCCGCGTGGCGGGCATATCGAAGGGCCAGTTGCAACGCAACTGCGGAATTTATTGAGTTTTCCGTAATTGGCGACATCACACAAAACCTCCCACCTCGTCATTCCGGCGAAGGCCGGAATCCAGGCAGTTGACATAATCCCACGCAGTGGGACGACGCCTCCAATATGATTTTGTCCGCTGCGCGGTATTGTTTGACGGGCTGGATTCCGGCCTTCGCCGGAATGACGGAGGTTCTCAAAATTTGTGTAATGAATTACGGAGAGGTCAATAGCTTAATGCGGTACAGGTCTGCAAAAAACCATAGGTGTCCACCGGGCACTCGGAATCGACCTGTGTATCACGCCGGCAGATCCTGTGATTACATTATAAGTCGCCCCGGGCGTAGTACCAGGATATGGGGGAGGCTTGGGGCGTAAAGCACAACAAGCCCGATAAAAAGCCCTGCCGTTTACGGCAGGGCTCGGATTTCGCAATCTCCTTTCAGGTCAGCAGGAAGTCACTCCTCGTCCGGATCCTTGTACTCCTTGGGCAGATGGTGGGCGATACCCTTGTGGCAATCGATGCAGGTTCCGCCTTCGGCTTTCGCCTTCATGTGCTTGTTGTAGATCGTCAGCTTTTGTATGTCGCCGCTCATCGCGTCGAAATTGTGGCAGTTACGGCATTCGCGCGAATCCGATGCTTTCATGCGCTCCCATTCATGCGTCGCCAGCTCCATCCGGTGAGCTTCGAATTTTTCCGGCGTATCAACGAAGCCGGTGAGCGCACCCCAGACTTCATTGCTCGCCTGGATCTTGCGCAGCATCTTGTGTCCCCAATCCTTGGGTACATGGCAATCGGAACAAATGGCGCGCACGCCGGTCCGGTTGGCGAAATGGATGGTCTTCTTGTATTCCTGGTACACGTTGTCGCGCATCTCGTGGCAACCGATGCAGAATTCCAGCCGGTTCGTCGCCTCCATGGCGGTGTTGAAGCCCCCCCAGAAAATGATGCCGGAGAAAAAGCCCACCACGAGCAGTGCCAGCAATGAGTATTTCGCGCTGGGCTGTTTCAGAACGCTCCAGGTGCGTTTCAGGATGCCCGGTTTATTATTCATGATTCTCTCCGCTTTAACTTATCGAATCTATTGAGCAAAATTCGCATCGAGGCGGGAAAAAAGACGGTGCACAAAATTGCCGTGCACCGCTCGCTCGATCGCTTTCTGGATTCATTATTGTCAGAAGGTATAGAAATAACTCGCGCTCACGACGCTGACGGCATAGCTCGGCGATTGTTGGTTGGTCGGCAGCATGCTGGTCGCCGTATATCCCGTCTGGTAGGCATTGTAATAATAGTCATTTGACCTCAGGTTCTGGTAGAGATAACTGATCCTGACCTTGCTTGCCTTATCCAGCTTGTAGTCGCCACCGAGATTGAGCTGGATCAGCTCGCTCCTGATGTCGGGAGGAGAGCCGCAGGCGTATCCAGCATTGCTGGGGGTAGTGCAAGCGACGTTAACCCAGTTATCGGTTGTCGTGTAGCCTGTCTTGCTCAATGAGTACGTCAAGTTTGCAGCCAGGTCGAGTTTTCCTCCCATCAACCCGCCATGTTTGGCGTTGATCCCAACGGTATTGTCGTCCTGAGTCAGCGAATTGTTCCAGGGCTGCGTGAGGGAACCGTTAGTGATGGCCGTTCCGTATGTTGCCGCTTGATGATTCCATTGATCATTCAGGAGGTCGCGCTTCCGGTTCTGTACCGTCACATAGGCTGTGGCGCTTGTATTTTCATCAAAGGTATAACCGACATCCAGGTTTGCACTCCACGCGCTGCCGTTTTGCACACCCAGTGCCGCGCCGTAATTGTCATTCACGTAACGACCGTTCAGGCCCACATTCAGTTTTTCCGAAGCCTGCCAGTTGACCCCGGCCTTCACCATTTGCTCATTCCGCGAAGCATCGAAGTAGGCCGTGTAACCAGGCAGCTCATAGCCCTGATTATTTGCCTGCATCGGATTATAGAAAGCAGGGTTGACGTCTGCTCTGCGGCGGGAATAGGAGTAGCCGGCATTGAGCTTCACATCTTCGCTGGCCTGCAAATGGTAGTTGGCTGCCAGCTTGTTATCGGTGCTATCGGGAACCTGGGCACATGAAGTGCCAAGTGCGTAGTAGGCAGCTGCCAACGCCGGCCCTGTCGCACCGCTGCCTATGGCAGGACTTGCAGCGAGGGCTTGCGCCGCGGTAAGCGATGTGTTGCACCAGCGACGAATCTGTTCATGTTCGAATCCGACATTGAGCTTTTGGCGCTGGCTGACCCGATAATCGGCATTCAACTCGAACTGGGTCTTTCTGTTGCTCATGGGCGTGCTTATGGCAGTTTGCGCTGCCCCGCCCAAGTCGAGGAAGGTGTAAGTGCCCGCCGCCGTCTGGTTGTCGTGATCGTTGAATTTCATGCCGGCAGACAACGACAAGTCCTTGGTCGTCTGGTTGGTCAACTTCAGGTCGACGTGCTTTGTAACCACCAGCCCGTTCAGGGAAGATTGCGGCAACCCGCCGACCTGCATCTGATCCTGGTTACCGAAAGCCGCATTCTGGGTGGTGCGCCCGTAAGACACGCCTCCCACCAGTTTTGTGGCTTGCGAGATGTCGTAGCCTCCATTCAGGTTCAACTGCTGGAAATAATTGTCCGGTGCTGTGCTCAACGTATCCACCGGGAAGGCGACTCCGGGGTCGGTACCAGTCGCGTTGTTGGGAGCAACAGCGCCCAAGGTGGCAAACGGGTTCGAGAAACTCACGCCATTGTAAGTGTCGGTAAACTTCGAAAAGTAGTAGCTGCCCGTGAAGTGCGCCTTGTCTCCCATCCAGTTCAGCGCCAGATTCATCGTATCGGTCTGGTAGTTGGTGGGGTTCATCAGCATAAGGATGTTTTCGCCCCGGACTCCCGTGATGCCGTTTGTGATGTTCGCATCGGATGGTGCGGAGATCAGCTTCGCGCCGTCCTGCGTCAGACGGTTATAGTCGAACTGCATGCTCCATTGCTGGTCGATATGATAGCCCGCATTGAATTTGGCATTCTTGCGATCCGAATGGCCGTCCTCGGTATGAAAATACGCCAGTTGATTCGGCGTCAGCGCCTGCGCTCCGTAAGGAGGCACCACCCCGTTTACCAGTGCAGGCTTGGTCCGCGAATCGACGACACCGAAGGCGTTGGGCAGTATGAAGCTGTTTCCCCCCATGCTTCCTTGCAGGGGCGTCTGGAAGGTGTCGGTGATGTTGTGACGCAACTCGTCGTAACCGATGCCGAAGCTCCACTTGCCCTGCTTGCTCATGCCGACACCGAGCTCGCGGGAGGTCGTGCCGAGATCGCTGCCCTTGAATTCCCAGCGATTGAGTCCGTCGCCCCCGTCATGGGAGTCATAGGCATCGCCGCCTTGTGCCTTGAAGTTGCCGATCAGGTAGGCACCCTTTTTATTCAGGCCATTATATTCACCGAATTTGGCGGAATCCTTGGACACCCCCTCCACACCGACGTCGACTGAGTTCGTGGGGTGCGTCAAAGCCGCAACGTCTTCGTCTTCGGCTTTGGCCGCCAGAGGCATGGCCAGCATCACCATCAACGCGCCCTGTACCGCCAGGGTCAACTTGCTGACTGCAAAAAGCTCTTTATTGGTTTTCATGATAATTGCCCTTTTTCCTGAAATTAGCGATGCAAGTACGCGCCGGCTGGGCTGTTCGAACCGTGAACCATGACGTGGCAGTTCATGCACGCGCGACCAACAGCATTTGTATTCGGTGTCGCCGGGTTAGTCGCATTTGCGATCAGTCCATTTCCGCCCTGGATCCCTGCAACGTTCGCGCCATATGAAGCCTGGCTGTTGTGCGGACCGTCATGGCATTCCTGGCACAGGAACGGAGGACGCGATTTCAGCAACGGCGTGATGTTGGAACCGTGCGGCGTGTGGCAATTGGTGCAATCCTCGGTCGCCGGCTGGTGCTCCCACAGGAACGGGCCGCGTTTCTCGGCATGGCAGGTGTAGCAGGTCTCGGTCACCGTCGCCTTCTTCAGCATCTTGGGGCCGGTGGAACCGTGCGGATTGTGGCAATCGGAGCAGACAACCTTGCCGGCATCGATCGGGTGTGTCGATATCTTGTGGGTATCGGCACGCTGATCCTTGTGGCAAGTGAAGCAAACTTCGGTCTGCGTCTTTCTGTCGCGCACTTTGTCGACGGGCGCATGCACTTTGTGGCAGTCGTTGCATGCGATCTGGTTGTTCTGGTGCTGGCCGCCGTCCCAGTTGGTGCGGTTGGTGCCTTTATGGCAGCTCAGGCACTGGCTGGCGCGAACCTTGTCGTCAGACACCGCATAGGCGCCTTTCTTGAAAACGACATCGGGCGCAGCGCGCCCCTTGACATTGGGATCCCCCTTCAGGTGCTTTTCGCTTTCACCATGGCAGGTCTGGCAGTTCGGCGTACGCGAATCACCCCTGACACCGTGCTTGGTCTGGTAGATGGCCAGGATCGGTGTTGTTTCGCTTTCATCGTGGCAACGTGTGCAGATCGCATCTCTTTTCAGGGACTCTTGGGCGGACTTGGACTTGGCCGCTTCCATGTTGAGATCCGGAAGCTTGTTCTCCGCCGCAGGCTGATTCTGCTCCGCCGACGGTGCGTCCGTCGCTGTTTGGCCTTCCGCCGCCAGCAGGCTGGTCGCGGTTCCCATGCTGGCGATGAATGCACACATCACCATCGTTTTTCTTAATGATATTTTCATGGCTCTTCCCTTTTTAAACTTGAATTTCTGCCGTTTGCCTGCGACTGGTTAGAGCGAAAGTATCCAGTCCACGAGATTCTTGATGCTTTCCGGCGATGCCTTGCCACTGATGTTCTTGTGTTCCTCTTCATGTCCATCGGGGAATTTGGCTTTCTCGCCGGAAGTGACGTGGTGAATCAGCTTTTCTTCGGCGCCGGCTTTGCCGCGGTATTTTTCTGCGACTTTCTTATAGGAAGGGCCGTCCTTTTCCTTGTCCACTCCGTGGCACTTGAAGCAGTTGTTTTCACGCGCCAAGGCCTTGGCGGCATCGACATCGACTGCGGCGGAAGCATTAAGGGAAAAAGAGAGGGTAAGGGCTGCGGCGGTAACGCTGATCAGAGTTGAAGTGCGAGCTGAATGTGTCATTTGTATCTCCTGAATATCAAAACTATTGTCACAAAACGTACAGAGTCTTTTCGTGTCAGCATTGTCTTCAAACCCGGATTGGGCCACTACGGCCTATCAGCGCAAAATGCGTCGGACCATGGTTCCAATTTTTCAGACCTTGGTCTTAGTCCGGGATAACCATCGCGTGATACCATTAATCGCACAATGACCGTTTAACCAGCGTTCGCAATCACATATCCAAGGCTTACGATGTTCACCGCCTTAAAGCAGGCTTTCGACCGATTGAGTTTTTCGCGCCAGTTCATGCTGGCGATCATTGCCGTGCTCGCGCTGGGCATGCTGGTCATCGGAACATGGATAGGGCAGCTGATCGAAAGGAACGCGATAAACCGGACTGCCGCGATCTCTGCGGTTTACCTGGAGAGCATGTCCGCGGCACAACTGCAGAACTGGCCGCGGGCCGGCACGGTTGACAGCGATACGCATGAGGATCTGGACCGGATATTCGTGGAAGGGCCGCTGCACCGTGAAGTGCTGCGCTTCAAGCTGTGGGACGTCCACGGGCGCATCGATTACAGCAACGACCATGCCCAGATCGGCCATGTCTTCCCGGTGCAGGGTCGTCTTGCCGCCGCGTTCGGAGGAACGATACAGGCCCAGATCAGCAATCTCAAGGAGATCGACAACCTTCCCGAGCTGGAAAACTGGAATCAGCTGCTCGAGATCTACGTGCCGATCCGTTCGGCCGACGGCAAGGTGTACGCGGTGGCCGAGTTCTACCTCTCGGTGGATAAACTGAAGCGCGACATCCTCGCAGCACAGCAGCGCAGCTGGGGGCTGGTCGCGCTCTCGACACTCGCTGTCTACCTTCTCCTGTACAGCCTGGTACGGCGCGCGAACAACACCATCAACGAACAGCAGCGTGACCTGCACCAGCAGCTCCGCCAACTGCACGCCGTGCTCGACGAGAACGACCGCATGCGCGAGCAACTGCGCGAGGCCGGCATCAGCACGACCGCACTCAATGAGGAGTTCCTGCTCAGGATCGCCGCCGATCTGCACGACGGGCCGGCACAAACCATCGCCTTTGCCCTGATGCGCTTCGACGAGTTTGCCGAGACCTGCCATGGCTGCATTTCCTCGCAGGGAGAAGCCCCGCGTGAGCTGGACAGCATACAAAACGCGCTGCAATGTTCACTGCGCGACGTGCGCAAGATATCTTCCGGACTGTCCATTCCGGGCATGACCGAGTTGACGCTTGCCGACACCGCCAAACGTGCCGTGCGCGATTTCGAACGCCAGTCCGGGCAGTCGATCAAAACCGAAATCGATGAGACGCTGGGCCAGGCGCCTCTGGCGGTGAAGATCACCGTCTACCGGTTGCTGCAGGAATCGCTGACCAACTGCCGACGGCATGCGCCCGGAGGTTCGCCGCAGGTGCAGGTGAAAAAGATCGACGGGCATGTGTCGCTGACGATCACTGATAACGGCGCCGGCTTCGACCCCCAGTCGGCGGCAATCGGCGGAAGGCTGGGGCTGGCATTCATGCGCGAACGCGTCCGCCTGCTGGGGGGTGTCTTTGAGATCGATTCCGCGCCGGGTCGCGGCACCTGTATCCGTGCCCGCCTTCCCCTATCAACCGAAGAGATGATCCATGTCTAATCCGATACGCATCCTGCTTGCCGACGACCATCCGCTGTTCCGCGAGGGCGTTGCCCATTCGCTCAGCACGGAACCCGATTTCGAAGTGATCGCCCAGGCTGCAAGCGGAGAGCAAGCGGTGGAAATGGCGCACAAGCTGCATCCCGACATCGTGTTGCTGGATGTCTCGATGGCAGGAATGGGCGGCATCGCGGCGGCGGCAAAGATCTCCGCGAGCGCACCTGTCGTGCGCATCATGATGCTCACCGTCTCCGAAAATCGGGAAAATCTGATGGCCGCCCTCAAAGCCGGCGCGCATGGCTACGTATTGAAGGGTGTTTCCGCCAGCGAGTTGCGCGCCATCACCCGTCGCGTGGCCAGCGGTGAAGCCTATGTCACCCCGGCCCTTGCGGCGGACATGCTGACAGAGTTCTCCAATCCCCACCCCATCGACTCGTTCTCCGAACTGACACCGCGCGAGACGACCATCCTCCAGCTCCTGAGCCAGGGGCTCACCAATCGCGAGATTGGCGAGCGCACCTTCCTGGCAGAAAAAACTGTCAAGCATTACATGACCAGCATCCTGCAAAAACTGCATGTGCGCTCGCGCACCGAAGCCGCCCTGATCGCGATGCAGCACGGTGTTGCCGGAACCGAGCAGTAAACTCCGGCATATTCCGGCTCCAAAGAAAAAGGCCGCCGGGGAATCCCCGGCGGCCTTGCTGACTGGAAGCTGGTTACCTCTTAGTGAGAAGCACCCACTTCTGCGCCCAGGCCGGTTTCGGCACGAATCATCTGCGCATCAAATGCAGCCCGTTCTTTCTTGCCGCTTTCGCTGCTGTCGGTTATCGACGCAATATAGGCAACGATAAGGACTGCCGGCAGGACCACGAAGGTCGGGAAGTCGTACGGGAATATCGCAGGACCCATGGCGAGCACCTTGGTCCATACGGTCGGGCCGATGATCAGCAGGCCGATGGAACCGAAGACGCCCGTATAGCCACCGAGCACCGCACCCCGTGTGGTCAGTCCACGCCAGAAGATGGACATGACCAGGATCGGGAAGTTGGTACAGGCCGCGATAGAGAAGGTCAACGCCACAATGTAGGCCACGTTCTGCTTCTCGAAGGCGATGCCCAGGATCACGGCGAGCACGCCCAATCCGATCACCATCATCTTCGACACCCACACTTCCTGTTTCTCGGTCGCTGTACCCTTCATGATCACGTTCGCATAGATGTCATGCGACAGCGCCGAAGCACCTGCCAGTGTCAGGCCGGAAACCACGGCCAGGATCGTGGCAAATGCGACCGCGGCGATGAAACCGAGGAAGAAGTCGCCGCCCAGAGCGTGAGACAGGTAGACCGCCGGCATGCTGCCGCCACCCTTCAGGTTGAGCACGCTCTTGCTGAGGTCGGCCACATACTCGGGATTGTTGGCCACGAGGACGATCGCACCGAAACCGATGATGAAGGTCAGGATGTAGAAGAAGCCGATGAAGCATGTTCCATACAACACCGATTTGCGTGCGGCCTTGGAGTCAGTCACGGTGAAGAAGCGCATCAGGATGTGCGGCAATCCTGCTGTACCGAACATCAGCGTCAAACCCAGTGAAATGGACTCGATCGGATTGGCCTTCGCCCCGATCGGCACCACGGATTTCATGATGTCCAGATGTTTTGGGTGAGCGGCGACAGCATCGTTGAACAGCTTCGCAAAGCTGAAGCCTTCGTGGGCCATCACACCGAAAGCCATCATGGTCGCGCCGCCCAGCAACAGGCCGGCCTTGATGATCTGCACCCAGGTCGTGGCTTTCATGCCGCCAAAGGTCACGTAGGTGATGATCAGCACGCCGACGACAACGATCGATTCGCGGTAGGAGATCTGCGGCACCAGTGTGTGCAGCAACTGGCCTGCGCCAACGGCTTGTCCGATCAGATACCAGATGACGACGATCAGGGAGCTGATCGCGGCCATGGTGCGGACCGGACCCTGCTTGAGGCGGAACGAAACGACGTCGGCGTAGGTGAACTTGCCGAGGTTACGCAAACGTTCTGCGATCAGGAACAGGATGATCGGCCAGCCAACGAGCCAGCCCACCGAGAACAGCAGACCGTAGAAACCGTTGAAGTACACCAGAGCGGCGATACCCAGGAACGAGGCCGCCGACATGTAGTCGCCGGCGATGGCCATGCCGTTCTGAAAGCCGGTGATGCCGCGTCCGGCTGCGTAGAAGTCGCTTGCCGTCTTGGTCCGGGTCGCAGCCCAGTACGTGATGACCAGCGTGACTGCAACAAACAGCGCGAACATGATGATGGCATGCCAGTTAAGCGGCACTTCCGCCGGTGCAACGGCGGCTGCAGCGGCTACAGGTGCGACGGCAGAAGCCGGCGCAACAGCAGAG
>DAIDAJ010000028.1 GCA_027310665.1 Sideroxydans sp.
AAGCGGCTAGAGCGTACTTTTCGTCGTTTGCGACTATTGGTTTTCCAGCTGATTTACGAGGTGGCGGGTCCTCGGTATGCCCTACACTGCTTTGTAACCCACGTCGAAGCCAGGTCGCCCCCGGTTCGTTGTGCTACTAACTGCGGGCATTATAGCAGTTTTACTTCGGCTTGTTCTGTAGCAGGGAGCGGGAGAAGTGGCGGTCGGCCTTGGTGGCATGCGAGGTGAACCAGTCGAGCAGCAGCAGTTCGGTGCGGAAGGCGAGATAGCGCGGGTCTTCCTTGCCGATCCTGGCTTTCTTTTCCAGTTCGGTAAAGTTCTCGATGAAGCGTCTGTGCTCCTGGGCATGGCCTTCGGCAAAGGGATAATTGCTCTCGCGCATCATTTTTTCTTCGATGGGGAAGAGATGCCGGGTGTGGCTGGCGAGGAAGGGGAAGATGGCGGAGAAATCGCCGCAGTCGTTTTGATCGATCTGCGCGGAGAGGATGTTGATGTGTTCCATTAAGACACGATGCGCCTCGTCGACTTCCGGCAAGCCGGTATGCTGTTCATCTTTCCAGGCCAACCCGGTCTGCAGTTCCCCGGTTCCCAGGTGCTGTCCGGTGGCCTGGTATTCGTAGCAGCGCTCCAGATAAAACAGCGCCGGAAAATCTTCCGGAGCAATGTCGATGCACTGCTTGAATAGCGGAACGGCCTTGCTGGTGTCTTTCAGGTGGTAGTAGGCGACTGCCTTTTCGAATGTCTCCAGGGTCTCCCGTTTGCTGTTGCGCAATTCTTCGGGGTTGTTGTCGAAGACTTCATAGATGGAAAGCGGCTGCGATTTGCCTTTGACGCGAATGCGGTCCAGGAATCGGATGTCGAATTTCTTCGGTTCGACAAGATCATATAAAGTGTTCTGGCTGATGATGAGGGGGGCGTGGTAGGTCTTGGTGGCTTCTTCGATGCGTGACGTCAGGTTCACCGCATCGCCGATCACGGTGCTGTCCATGCGGTTGATGCCGCCCACCGTACCGATCATCACCACGCCCGTGTTCAGGCCGATGCCGACATTGATCGGCTCGTAGCCCGCCCGGATGCGTCCGGCATTGTAATAACCCAGCCGTTCCAGCATGGCGATGGCTCCGCTTACCGCGTCGTCCGCGCCTTTTTCGAACAGGGCCATGATGGTGTCGCCGATGTATTTGTCGATGATGCCGTGATGGCGGCTGATGACGGGT
The DNA here is from genome assembly GCA_027310665.1 of Sideroxydans sp. GTDB lineage: Bacteria > Pseudomonadota > Gammaproteobacteria > Burkholderiales > Gallionellaceae > Sideroxyarcus. The sequence goes on from DAIDAJ010000028.1 coordinate 1,218, forward strand.
TCCATCTGGCCGAGATACGAATTGATGAACTCGAAGTTCTCGGTCGGGGTCATGGATTCCGAAAGCGGGGTGAAATCGCGGATATCGGAGAACAGGATGGTCATTTTGCGCTCGACCTGGTCGCCGAGCTTCACGTCCACGATACTTTTGGCTTCGAGCAGGTGGAGCAATTGGTGCGGGATCAGCCGGCTATACGCGGCTTCGGTCTGTTGCAGCAGAGTCAGCGCCTGTTGATGGGCGATGATGACCTTGTGCAATATCTCCTGGATACTGTCTTGCGTCGGGTTGTCGGGGACGTCCTCTCCCCCGGTTTTTTCGCTCATGCTCCCCTGCCCGGATTTCTTGTTATATGGGGCATCATACCGCCGTTCAGTTCTGGATGTAACGCAGCAAGGCGAAGGGAGTTAGCACACTGCCGGAGGAGGGCCAGGCAGCCAGATCGGCGGCCGGATCGATATAGCCGTATGCCGCGATGATGCCGGTCATGCCTGCAGCTTGCGCTGCCTGCATGTCGCGCAGATCGTCTCCCAGGTAGAGGCAAGGCTCCGGCGCCACACCCATCAATTCGGCCGCATGCAGCAACGGCATCGGGTGCGGCTTGGCGCGTGCGCAGGTATCGCCGCTGACCAGGCAGGCGGCGCGTTTGGCATAGCCGAGCTTTTCCATCAGCGGTACGGTGTAGCGGTGCGGCTTGTTGGTGACTATGCCCCAGGGCAGGTCGTGCCGTTCCAGTTCCGCGATCAATGCCGCCATGCCGGGAAACAGGACGGTGTTGTCGCAGATATGGCTTTCATAATGCTCAAGGAATGCGTCGCGCAATGCTTCGTAATTGGGCGCATCCGGCTCGACGTTCATGCCCAGCTTGAGCAATCCGCGCGAACCATGGGAAGCCTGCAGGCGGAGGACTTCGATGGGTAGCGGCGGCATGTCGTGCAGTGCGCGTACATGATTGAGTGCCGCACCCAGGTCCGGGGCGGAATCAGCGAAGGTGCCGTCGAGATCGAAGAGAACTGCCTGGATCACGTTAGTCTTTGCGGCAGGCGGCCATGTAATTGACGCTGGTATCGTGCCCGAGGGAGTAGATCTTGTTCAGTGGGTTATAGCTCATGCCCGTGACGTCGGAAACATTCAGTCCGGCATCGCGGCACCATTGTGCGAGTTCGGAAGGTTTGATGAATTTGGCGAAGTCGTGCGTGCCGCGCGGCAACAGATTGAGTACATATTCCGCTCCCAGGATGGCGAACAGGTAGGACTTCGGGTTGCGGTTGAGTGTGGAGAAGAACACATGTCCGTTCGGTTTTACCAGCGCGGCGCAAGCTGCGACCACGGCAGCCGGATCGGGCACATGCTCCAACATCTCCATGCAGGTCACCACATCGTAATGCGCTGGGCGTTCGGCAGCCAGTTCTTCCACGGCCACCTTGCGGTATTCCACCTGTCTGCCGCTCTCCAGTAAGTGCAGTTTGGCGACTTGCAGCGACTTGTCGGCAAGGTCGATGCCCGTCACCTTTGCGCCCGATGCCGCCAGACTCTCCGACAGAATGCCGCCGCCGCAGCCCACATCGAGCACCGTCTTGCCGGAAATCCCGGCTATGCGGTCGATATACCCCAGACGCAGAGGGTTAATCTCGTGCAGGGGCTTGAATTCGCTGTTTTTGTCCCACCACTTGTGGGCCAGTTGCGAGAATTTTTCCAGTTCGATGGGATCGGCGTTGGGCATGGTGTAGACCTTTGTTGACAGGTAAGCGACTTTAACAAAACTACCGGCCAATAGCCAAACTATGAAGAGGGGTGGTCGGATAGTCGGTGAGGGAAGGGCGGTCGCTCCCGCAATCGGCTGCTGCGCAGTAACGTGTCAGGGCTGCTGTGCTAGAATGCGGACTTCGTTTTAATGCCCCGCAAGCACTTTTTTCGGGGTTCATTTATAGGTCGCTCATGGAACAACAATTCGCCAAAGAAACCCTGCCAGTCAGCCTAGAAGAAGAGATGCGCAAGTCCTATCTGGACTACGCGATGAGCGTCATCGTTGGCCGTGCGTTGCCCGATGTGCGCGACGGTCTGAAACCGGTGCACAGGCGCGTGCTGTTCGCGATGCACGAGCTCAATAACGACTGGAACCGCGCCTACAAGAAATCGGCGCGTATCGTCGGCGATGTCATCGGTAAATACCACCCGCACGGCGACACGGCGGTGTACGACACCATCGTGCGCATGGCGCAGGATTTCTCCCTGCGCTATACGCTGGTGGACGGCCAAGGCAACTTCGGTTCGGTGGACGGCGATAACGCGGCGGCGATGCGTTATACCGAGATCCGCATGGCGAAGATAGCGCACGAACTGCTGGCCGATCTGGATAAGGAGACAGTGGACTTCGGGCCGAACTACGACGGTTCCGAGCATGAGCCGCTGGTATTCCCGGCCCGCTTCCCCAACCTGCTGGTAAACGGCTCCTCCGGTATCGCGGTGGGCATGGCGACCAACATTCCGCCGCACAACATGAGCGAGGTGGTCGATGCGTGTCTGGCGCTGCTGAAAGAGCCGGACATGGACATTGAACAGCTGATCGAACTGGTGCCGGCCCCCGACTTCCCGACGGCCGGTTTCATCTACGGCCTGGCCGGGGTGAAGGAAGGCTACCGCACGGGCCGCGGCCGCGTGGTGATGCGCGCCCGCACTCATTTCGAGGACATCGGCAAGGGCGACCGTCAGGCCATCATCATCGACGAACTCCCGTATCAGGTGAACAAGGCCACCCTGCTGATGAAGATCGGAGAGATGGTGCGCGAAAAGCGCATTGAAGGCATCTCCGAGATACGCGACGAATCGGACAAATCCGGCATGCGCGCGGTGATCGAGCTGAAACGCGGCGAGAACGCCGACGTGATCCTGAACCAGCTCTACAAAGACACGCAGATGCAGGACAGCTTCGGCATCAACATGGTCGCGATCATCGACGGCCAGCCCAAGCTGCTGAACCTGAAGCAGGTGATCGAGGCGTTCCTGCGCCACCGCCGCGAAGTCGTGACGCGCCGCACCATATTCGAACTGCGCAAGGCGCGCGAACGCGGACATATTCTGGAAGGCCTGGCGGTCGCGCTATCCAACGTGGACGAGATCATCGCGCTGATCAAGGCGGCACCGACACCGCCGGATGCCAAGCGGGAATTGATGGCGCGCGGCTGGCGCTCGTCGCTGGTGGAAGACATGCTTTCCCGCGTCAGCGACGCATCGCGCCCGGAAGGACTGGCGCCCGAGTTCGGGCTGGTAAAGGGCAACGGGTATTTCCTCTCCGATGCGCAGGCACAGGCCATCCTCGAGCTGCGCCTGCAACGCCTGACCGGATTGGAGCAGGACAAGATCGTCGGCGAATACCGCGAAGTGATGGACAAGATCACCGACCTGCTCGACATCCTGGCGAAACCTGCGCGCGTGACGCAGATCATAGGCGACGAGCTGGTGACCATACGCTCGCAGTTCGGCGACAAGCGCCGCAGCGAGATCGTCACACACACACAAGACATGAGCATGGAAGACCTGATCGCGCCGGAAGACGTGGTGGTCACCATGTCGCACGGCGGCTACATGAAGGCGCAGAAGCTGGACGAATACCGCGCGCAGAAGCGCGGCGGGCGCGGTAAGCAGGCCACGGCGACCAAGGAAGACGATTTCGTGGACAACTTGTTCATCGCCAACACCCACGATTACATCCTGTGCTTCTCCAACCGGGGTCGCGTGTACTGGCTCAAGGTCTATGACGTGCCGCAGGGTACGCGCATCAGCCGCGGCAAACCTATCGTCAACCTGTTGCCGCTTGAAACGGACGAAAAGATCAATGCCATCCTGCCGGTGAAGCAATTTACCGAGGATCAATTCATTTTCTTTGCCACTACCGACGGTACGGTGAAAAAGACCCCGCTGTCCGACTTCGCCAACCCCCGCCGTGCCGGCATCATCGCCATCAACCTGGACGAGGGCGACTTCCTGATCGGTGTGGCGATCACCGACGGCAAGCACGACGTGATGCTGTTCTCGGATGAAGGCAAGGCGGTGCGCTTCGACGAGAACGATGTGCGCTCGATGGGCCGTGTGACGCGCGGTGTGCGCGGCATGAACCTCGCCAAGGGCGGCAAGGTGATCGCTTTGCTGGTGGCCGAGAACGAGCAACAGAGCGTGCTGACCGCGACCGAGAACGGTTACGGCAAGCGCACCCCGATCGCCGAATACACCCGTCATGGACGCGGCACGCAGGGCATGATCGCGATCCAGACCTCAGAGCGCAACGGCAAGGTGGTTGCGGCGACGCTGGTGCATCCGGACGACGAGATCATGCTGATCGGCACCAGCGGCGTGCTGATCCGCACCCGCGTCAACGAAATTCGCGAGATGGGACGCGCCACTCAGGGCGTGACGCTGATGAACATGGGTGAAGGCGAAAAACTGGCCGGACTGAGCCGCATCGCCGAGACGGAAGAAGAGGCGGAAGAACAGTAATATTTGAGAAGGGGGGAAGAGGAAGGGCAAAGGCAGAGGCGGCGGCGCTTCGGTTGTCCCCTTGACCCTTCTCCCTTTACCCTTCCCCGTACAAATATTTTTTTCAGGAGGGAATGAAATGACCATCTACAACTTCAGCGCGGGCCCTGCAGTGTTGCCCAGAGAGGTGCTGCAGCAGGCACAGGCAGAACTCATCGACTGGCATGGCAGCGGCATGTCGGTGATGGAGATGTCGCATCGCGGCAAGGAATACATGGGCATCCACGCCCAGGCTGAAGCCGATCTGCGCGAATTGATGGGCATTCCCGCCAACTACAAGGTGCTGTTCCTGCAGGGCGGCGCACACCAGCAGTTCTCCATGATCCCGTTGAACCTGCTGCGCGGCAAGCTTTCGGCCGACTATGTGAACACCGGCGAGTGGTCGAAGAAGGCCATCGCCGAAGCGAAGAAGTTCAGCTACGTGAATGTGGCGGCGGACAATAACGACAAGAAATGCACCTATGTGCCGGCATTCGATACCTGGAAGCTGGACAAGGACGCGGCCTATGTGCACTACACGCCGAACGAGACCATCGGCGGCGTCGAGTTCAACTGGATTCCCAATGTGGGCGACGTGCCGCTGGTGGCGGACATGTCCTCCAACATACTGTCGCGCCCCGTGGATGTCTGGAAGTTCGGCCTGATCTATGCCGGTGCGCAGAAGAACATCGGCCCGGCTGGCCTGACTATCGTGATCGTGCGCGAAGACCTGGTGGGGCATGCTCCGTCAGGATTGCCGACCATGCTGGATTACAAGACGCACGCCGATAACGACTCGATGTACAACACACCACCCACGTTTGCCATCTACATGGCCGGGCTGGTATTCCAATGGCTGAAGAAGAACGGCGGCATCGGCGCCATGGAGCGGGCCAACATGGCCAAGGCAGAGCTGTTGTACTCCGCCATCGATGCCAGCAACGGCTTCTACAATTGCCCGGTGCACAAGGCTGACCGGTCGCGCATGAACGTGCCGTTCACGCTGAAGGATGCGAACATGGACGGCGATTTCCTGAAGCAGGCGGATGCGCGCGGCTTGCTGCAACTGAAGGGACACCGTTCCGTCGGCGGCATGCGTGCATCGATCTATAACGCGATGCCGCTGGAAGGTGTGCAGGCGCTGGTGGACTTCATGAACGAGTTTGCCAGCAAGCATGGCTAAGGCTTTCAATGTCCTTACGCTGAACAAGATTTCGCCGGCAGGCCTGAAGCGCCTGCCGGCGGGTCGCTATCACGCGGGAGACAAGGTCGCACATCCGGACGCAATCTTGGTGCGTTCGCACAATATGCTGGAGATGGACATTCCTTCCAGCGTGCTGGCCGTTGCGCGTGCCGGGGCTGGAACGAACAATGTGCCCGTGAAGAAGATGAGCGAACGAGGCGTGCCGGTGTTCATCGCGCCGGGCGCGAACGCGAACGCCGTGAAAGAGCTGGTCATCACCGGCATGCTGCTGGCGTCGCGCAATATCGTGCCTGCGTTGCGTTTTACATCCGGGCTGAAGGGCGACGATGCGACCATGCACAAGCTGGTCGAGGACGGGAAGAAAGACTACGCCGGGACCGAACTGCAGGGACGCACGCTGGGCATCGTCGGCCTGGGCGCGATCGGACGCCTGGTGGCGAACGCGGCCATCGGACTCGGCATGAAAGTCATCGGCTACGATCCGGAGATCACAGTGGATGCGGCATGGAGCCTGTCTTCGCAGGTGAAGAAGGCGTCCGGCATCGAGGACCTGCTCAAGCATAGCGATTTCGTCACGCTGCACGTGCCGTTGCTGGATGCGACGCGCAACCTGATCGACGACAAGCGCGTGGCGGCGATGAAGTCGGGCGCGGTGCTGCTGAACTTCTCGGGCGATGCCATTGTCAACGAGGATGCGGTCATTGCCGGGCTGGCAAGCAAGCATCTGCGCGGTTATGTGTGCGATTTCCCAAGCAACAAATCGCTGTCGAACGACAAGATCATCGCTCTGCCGCACCTGGGCGCTTCAACCGAAGAGGCGGAAGAGAACTGTGCGGTGATGGTGGTGGAGCAACTGCGCGAATACCTTGAACACGGCAATATCGCCAACACGGTGAACTTTCCGAATGTTTCCATGCCGCGCGAATCGGCGTTCCGCGTGGCCATTGCCAACAGCAATGTGCCGAACATGCTGGGGCAGATATCCACTGCGCTGGCAAAAGCAAGCATCAATATTCATAACATGACCAATAAATCGCGCGGAGACATGGCTTACACACTTGTTGATACCGATACCGCGCTGCCCGACAACGTGATTGCGCAGATCGCTGCCATTCCCGGTGTACTGATGGTGCGGGCGTTGCCGCTGGAGGCGGACGAATGAGCGAAGAGTTGAAAAAATACCGGGAAAAGATCGACCGTATCGACGACGAGTTGCTGAAACTCTTCAATCAGCGTGCTGGACTGGCGCAGCAGATCGGCCATGCCAAGGGAAACGGCGCGGTGCTGCGTCCCGAGCGCGAGGCGCAGGTGCTGCAGCGCATGGTTCAGGCGAATACCGGACCCTTGTCCAATCAGGGGGTGACGCAGTTGTTCACCGAGGTCATGTCGCAATGCCGCGCGCTGGAGGCACCGTTGCGCGTGGCTTATCTTGGCCCGCACGGGACATTCAGCGAGGCTGCCGTGTTCCAGAGGTTTGGGCAGGCGACCGAAGGGCTGCCTGTCGATTCGATAGATGGCGTGTTCAGTGCCGTGGAAAGCGGCGCGGCCAACTACGGCCTCGTGCCGGTGGAGAATTCCACCGAAGGCGCGATCGGGCGCACGCTCGATCTGCTGCTGAACAGCAACCTCAAGATCTGCGGCGAGGTCCTGCTGCAGGTGCATCAATGCGTGCTGTCGAACGAGAATGATCTTTCGCTGATCCGCAAAATCTATTCGCATCCGCAATCTTTCGGGCAATGCCAGGGCTGGTTGAATGCGCACCTGCCGCACGCCGAGCGCATCACCGCGTCCAGCAACGCCGATGCGGCGCGCCTGGCGGCGGAAGAATCGTTCGCCGCGGCCATTGCCGGGGAGCAGGCTGCGGAGCATTTCAAGTTGAAAGTGCTGGTGCCTAACATCGAGGACGATGCACGCAACACCACGCGCTTCCTCGTCATCGGCAAGCAGGAAGTAGCACCATCCGGCCGCGACAAGACCTCGCTCGCGATGTCCGCCGCGAATCGTCCGGGTGCGATGCACGACCTGCTCACGCCCTTTGCAAGCAACGGCGTGTCGATGACCAAGATGGAGTCGCGGCCGTCGCGCACCGGCTTGTGGGAATATGTGTTCTATGTCGATATCGAAGGTCATCAATCCGATGCCAAAGTGGCGGCTTCATTGGCACAACTCAAGCAGATCGCTTCTTTTGTCAAGGTGCTGGGTTCTTACCCGGTCGCCGGCTAATCGTTTCAACAAGCAAGGTATCAAATGAATTACTGTGATTTAGCACCTTCCTATATTCGCTCCATTGCGCCATACCAGCCGGGCAAGCCGATCTCCGAGCTGGAGCGCGAGCTGGGCATCACCGGCATCGTCAAGCTGGCCTCGAACGAGAACCCGCTGGGTGCAAGCCCGGCTGCGGTTGCCGCGATGCAGGAGGCGATCAAGACCATCGCGCTGTATCCGGACGGCAATGGTTTCGACCTGAAGGATGCGCTGGTGAAACGCTACGGCGTAACCCATGCCAACGTGACCCTGGGCAACGGAAGCAACGACCTGCTGGAACTCGCGGCGCGTGCTTTCCTGACACCCGGGGATAAAGTCGTCTATTCGGCCCATGCCTTTGCGGTGTACGCGCTGGCATCGCAGGCCGTCGGTGCAACCGGCATCAGCGTCCCGGCCGCCAAAGGTTACGGGCATGATCTTCCGGCGATGCTGAAAGCGGCCAAGGACAACAAGGCGAAGATCGTGTTCATCGCCAATCCGAACAACCCGACCGGCACCTTCCTGAGTGCCGACGAGTTAGAGGTATTCCTGCGCGGCCTTCCGCCCGAGATTCTGGTGGTGCTGGATGAGGCATACAACGAATATCTGCCGGAAGACAAGCGCTACGACAGCGTGAGCTGGTTGAAGGAATTCCCCAACCTGATCATTTCGCGCACTTTTTCCAAGGCGTATGGCCTGGCGGGCTTGCGCGTCGGTTATGCGCTGGCGCATGAACAGGTAACGGACATGATGAATCGTGTACGCCAGCCGTTCAATGTGAACAGCGTCGCGCAGGCGGCAGCCGTGGCGGCCTTGCGCGACGTATCCTTCGTGAAGAAGACCTTCGAACTGAACCGGCGCGGTATGCTGCAGATCACCGAAGGCCTGACCAAACTCGGCCTGGAGTACATCCCGTCGTTCGGCAACTTTGTGGCATTCCGCATCGGAAATGCAACGGCGATGTACCGACGCTTACTTGAGCTGGGTGTGATCGTACGCCCGATAGCAAACTACGATATGCCGGACTGGTTGCGCGTGAGCATCGGTCTGGAAAGTGAAAATGCAAAGTTTTTGTCTGCGCTTGAAAAGTGCATCAATCAGCAAGTTAATGGAGAAATCAAATGATCATCGTAATGGGCAATGAAACCACCGACGCACAAATCGAAACAGTGGTAAAGAAACTCGAAACGGCCGGCCTCAAGGCCAATATCTCGCGCGGTGTGGAGCGCACCGTCATCGGCGCCATCGGCGACGAACGCAAGCTGGATCCGGAAATGTTCACCTCGCTGCCGGGCGTGGAATCGGCGATGCACATCACCAAGCAATACAAGATCGTGTCGCGTGAGTCGCACAAGCAGGATACCGTCATCGACATCTCCGGCATACCGCTGGGCGGCAACCAGATCCAGATCATCGGTGGTCCTTGCTCGGTCGAGACCCAGGAGCAGATGGACTTGTCTGCAAAGTTCGTGAAAGAAGCCGGTTGCCGTCTGATGCGCGGCGGTGCATTCAAGCCGCGCACAAGCCCGTATGCCTTCCAGGGGCACGGAGTGGAAGGGCTGGACATGTTCCGCAAGGCGGCAGACAAATTCAAGCTCCCCATCGTCACCGAACTGATGGACGTGCGCCAGATCGACGCCTTCCTTGAGTACGACGTGGACGTGATCCAGATCGGCACGCGCAACATGCAGAACTTCGACCTGTTGAAAGAAGTCGGTCGCGTCAATAAACCCGTCATCCTCAAGCGCGGCATGTCGGCGACGATTTCGGAATGGCTGATGGCGGCCGAGTACATCGCCGCACGCGGCAATCACAACATCATTTTCTGCGAGCGCGGCATCCGCACGTTCGAAACTGCATACCGCAACGTGCTGGACGTGACGGCTATCCCTGTCTTGAAGAAAGAGACCCACTTGCCGGTGATCGTCGATCCTTCGCATGCGGGCGGCAAGGCGTGGATGGTTCCGGCGCTGTCGCAGGCCGCCATCGCCGCCGGGGCGGACGGTCTGCTGGTCGAGATGCACCCCAGCCCGTGCGACGCATGGTGCGATGCCGACCAGGCACTGACACCGAGCGAGCTGAAGAAGCTGATGGGGACGCTGGGTGCGATCGCCGGGGCGATTGGGCGGACGCTGTAAGTCATGCAGCCCGCTTTTCGAAAGGTCGTCATCTTTGGCGCAGGATTGATTGGTGGGTCATTCTCCCTGGCGTTGCGCAAGGCAGGGGCTGTAGGCGAAGTGGTTGGTTTCGGGCGCAGCTCAGCGACGCTGGAAGAAGCCAGGCAACTCGGCATCCTTGATCGCATCGGCAGAGATGTGTCACAAGAAGTGTGCGATGCCGACATTGTTTTGCTCGCAACTCCCGTGGCGCAGATGGCGGATATCTTTGTCCGTATCGCGCCATATCTTGGGGCCGATACGCTGGTCACCGATGGCGGCAGCACCAAGAGCGATGTGGTGGCCGCGGCCCGCGCCAATCTGGGCAAAAGGATTTCGCAATTCATTCCCGCACATCCCATCGCCGGAGCCGAGAAAAGCGGTGCTTCCGCGGCGCAGACCGACCTGTATCAGGGCAGGAAGGTCGTGTTGACGCCGTTGCCGGAGAATTCGAAAGATGCGGTGGCGCGCATCCGCAAAGCCTGGCAATCCTGCGGGGCGGTGGTGAGCGAGCTGACGCCGCAACAGCACGACGAAGTATTCGCCGCGGTAAGCCATCTGCCGCACCTGCTGTCGTTTGCGCTGGTGCATGACCTGGCGCAACGCGACAACCGCGACCAATTGCTGTCCTTTGCCGCCAGTGGCTTTCGCGACTTCACCCGCATCGCGGCCAGCAGCCCCGAGATGTGGCGCGACATCAGCCTGGCCAATCGGGAGGCTTTGCTGAAAGAAGTGAAACGCTATGCGGATGAGCTTTATGTCGTATATCAGGCGCTGGAAAACAACGATGCTGCCAAGCTGGAAGAGATTTTCAGCGAGGCGCGCAAGGTGCGCAGCGCCTGGACGCAACAATAATTGCGTCGTTGCGGCGAAGGCCGGAATCCAGCAGGTTTATTAAATATGCTTTTGACTTTCGTCCCGCGTTGCGGGAAATGATTTTAATGTCTGGATTCCGGCCTACGCCGGATAACCAGCGACTTGGCTGGCGTTCTTCGCCAGCTTAGTCGAATGGCTAGTAGTTCCACCAATGACGGAATTTTGAAAGTGCAACATGACTCACTCTGAATTTCTTGATCTCCCCCCTTTGTTGTCTGCGCACGGCACCGTGCGTTTGCCCGGCTCCAAGAGCATCTCCAATCGCGTGTTGTTGCTGGCGGCGCTGGCCGACGGCACGACGACAGTGCGCGACCTGCTGCATTCCGACGATACCGAGCGCATGCTGGATGCCTTGCGCATATTGGGCGTGCAGGTGGAGTCGCTCGGCGATAACGCCTATCGCATCACGGGTTGCGGCGGGAATTTTCCGAACAAGGAAGCCAAGTTGTTCCTTGGCAACGCGGGCACGGCCTTCCGCCCACTGACGGCGGCGTTGGCGTTGGCTGGCGGCAGCTATGAATTGTCCGGTGTGCCGCGCATGCACGAGCGTCCCATCGGCGACTTGGTCGATGCCTTGCGCCAACTCGGGGCGGACATTCGCTATCTGGGCAACGAGGGTTTTCCGCCATTGCAGATTTCTCCTGCGAAATTGGCTGGCGATATTGTGGAGGTACGCGGCGATGTATCGAGCCAGTTCCTGACGGGTTTGTTGATGGCGTTGCCATTGGCAGGACAGACAGTAAGAGTCGAGGTGGTCGGAGAACTGATTTCCAAGCCGTACATCGAGATCACGCTGGCGATGATGGCGCGTTTTGGTGTGCGAGTGGAGCGGCAGGAGTGGCGCAGCTTTGTGGTGTTTGGCAGCCAGCATTATGCGTCGCCCAAAGAGATATATGTTGAGGGCGATGCTTCGTCCGCCTCGTATTTTCTCGCGGCAGGTGCAATCGGCGGCGGGCCGCTTCGCGTCGAAGGGGTGGGCAAGAACAGCGTACAGGGCGATGTGCGCTTTGCTGAAGAACTGGCCAAGATGGGCGTGCGCGTCAGCATGGGCGAGAACTGGATGGAAGCCAGGGGGCCAGCCGATGGCATGCTCAAGGCCATCGACCTCGACTGCAACCATATCCCCGATGCAGCAATGACACTAGCTGTGGCTGCACTGTTCGCCGACGGCACGACCACGCTGCGCAACATCGCCAGCTGGCGTGTGAAAGAAACAGACCGCATCGCGGCGATGGCGACCGAACTGCGCAAGGTGGGTGCGACGGTTGAAGAGGGCGCAGACTATATCCGCATCACGCCACCCGCTTCTCGATCCTCGATCCTCAATCCTCAATCCGGTATCGACACCTACGACGACCACCGCATGGCGATGTGTTTCTCGCTGGCGGCATTCGGCGGAGCAGGAGTGCGCATCAACGATCCGAAGTGCGTCGCCAAGACCTTCCCTGAATATTTCGCCGAGTTTGCCAAAGTGACGCAGGCTGTGCCGGTGATCGCCATAGACGGCCCCTCCGCTTCCGGCAAGGGCACCGTGGCGCAGCGCGTGGCGACGGCGCTGGGCATGCATTATCTCGACAGCGGAGCCTTGTACCGTTTATTGGGCCTGGCCGCCCAAAAACGCGGCATCGGCCTGGATGAGGAAACCAGACTGGCAGAACTGGCCGGACAGGTCGATATCCACTTTGAGGGTGAGGATATTTGGCTGGATGGAGCAAAAGTGGGTGACGAATTGCGCACCGAGGAAGCTGGTTCTGCGGCCTCCAGAATCGCGGCCTTGCCCAAGGTGCGCGCGGCTTTGCTGGACAAGCAGCGCGCCTTCCGGCGTGCGCCAGGGCTGGTGGCTGACGGACGCGACATGGCGTCAGTGGTATTCCCGGATTCGGCGTTGAAGATATTTCTGACCGCGAGTGCCGAAGCGCGGGCCGAACGCAGATATAAACAGTTGAAAGAAAAAGGGATGAGTGCTAATATCGCCGCCCTTTTGCAAGATATACAGGCGCGCGACGAGCGAGATACACAGCGTAGCGTGGCTCCTTTGCAACAGGCGCAAGGTGCGAGCTTGCTGGATACGACCTCTCTGAACATCGAGCAGGCGGTTCAGGAAGTGCTAAGTCGCTACCAAGCGTTGGAGTCCAAATAGAGCCTTTCTGTTTGGGTTGATTAACTAACCCCCGCTCATCACGGGATTGTCCTCAAGGTATACCAAAATGACTGCAGTTGCTGAAATGGAAAATTTTGCATCAATGTTTGAAGAGAGCCTGAACCGCAAAGAAATGCGCGCAGGTGAATTGATTACGGCCCAAGTCGTTCGCGTCGAGCAGAACGTGGTTGTGGTTAATGCCGGATTGAAGTCCGAAAGTTTTATACCCGTTGAAGAATTCAAAGACGCATCGGGCGCAATCGAAGTTAAGGCCGGTGATTTCGTTACTGTCGCCATCGAATCCCTGGAAAACGGTTACGGCGAAACGCGCTTGTCGCGCGAGAAGGCTAAACGCCTGGCTGCCTGGATCGATCTGGAACAGGCAATGGAAGAAGGCCGTATCGTTGAAGGTTATGTCAGCGGCAAGGTCAAGGGCGGTCTGACTGCCATGGTGAACGGCATCCGTGCATTCCTGCCCGGTTCACTGGTGGATACACGTCCGGTCAAGGACACCACACCGTACGAAAACAAGACCATGGAACTCAAGGTCATCAAGCTGGATCGCAAGCGCAACAACGTGGTGGTTTCCCGCCGCGCCGTGCTGGAAGCGTCGCAAGGTGCCGATCGCGAGTCCTTGCTGGAAAACCTGAAGGAAGGTGCGATCGTCAAGGGTATCGTCAAGAACATCACCGACTACGGTGCATTCGTTGACCTGGGCGGTATCGACGGCCTGTTGCACATCACCGATCTGGCATGGCGCCGCGTGAAGCATCCGTCCGAAGTCCTGACGGTCGGCGACGAAGTCGAAGCCAAGATCCTGAAGTTCGACCAGGAAAAGAACCGCGTTTCGCTGGGCATCAAGCAAATGGGCGACGATCCGTGGAATGGTCTGGCACGTCGTTACCCGCAAGGCACACGCCTGTTCGGCAAGGTGACCAACCTGACCGACTACGGTGCATTCGTGGAGATCGAACAGGGTATCGAAGGCCTGGTACACGTGTCCGAAATGGACTGGACCAACAAGAACGTGCAGCCGTCCAAGGTTGTAGCGCTGGGCGACGAAGTGGAAGTCATGATCCTCGAGATCGACGAAGCACGCCGCCGCATTTCCCTCGGCATGAAGCAGTGCAAGTCCAATCCTTGGGACGACTTCGCGCTCAACCACAAGAAGGGCGACAAAGTTAAGGGCGCGATCAAGTCCATCACCGACTTCGGCGTGTTCATCGGTCTGGAAGGCGGCATCGACGGTCTGGTG
>DAIDAJ010000029.1 GCA_027310665.1 Sideroxydans sp.
TTGAACTCAAAGATTGCAACTGTACAAAAACGTGCCTGTGGATTCAGGAACCGTGACCATTTCAAGATCGCAATCTATTTCCACTGTGGCGGGCTTGATCTGTATCCGGCTCAGGTCACCCACGGGAAAGTCCGATGAACCGCAAATATAAGCGCTGCCGAAAAATTGTTGCCGAAGCCGGTGTCCGCTCCACCGCCACCGCCGGTAGTCGTGCTCGGTGTATCACTCTTTTCTGCAGTGGCCACTTCCCCGCCGGCGTTCTTCGCGCTGACAGCCCAGTAGGTTAAAACGTTCGCCAAGCCGGCATTGTCTATAAACGTGAGTGTTGTCGCGGGTAGCGAAATGAGATGGTTTTCCGGCAGGAAGGCTGCCCCAGCTGTCGTGCTGCGGTAGATCTCGTAGCTGGCGGGCGCACCTCCGGTAGTCGGCGGCGACCAGGTCAGGGTCTCTGACAGGCTGACTCCCGTGGTATTCATTACGGCAAGATTTGTTGGCGCTCCCGGTGCTGCAACGGTAGCGGTGGTTGCCCCCCCGCCGCCGCCGCAACCGGTGACTGCAAAAGCCATGACCGCCGAAACTGCGATTGCGGCCGCGACTGACAGGATGCGCCGCCAACCATATTGGCCTGTGTTGACAGGTGCGCGCTCTCCAGATGGGTGAATACGGGTAATGTAGTTCATGATACTTCTCCTTGATGTTCGCATGATGTGAAAGGCAATCGTCATGCCGGCGTCGTGGCCATGCTGGCAAAGAAATGACGTTGCAGAAACAGAATAGAAATATGCGGCGATACCAAATTGAGAGGTCGAGAGCCGAACAGGCTTTCGCCGGGATGGCTGCAATCACGG
Source organism: Sideroxydans sp. (assembly GCA_027310665.1). Taxonomy (GTDB): domain Bacteria; phylum Pseudomonadota; class Gammaproteobacteria; order Burkholderiales; family Gallionellaceae; genus Sideroxyarcus. Next base: position 849 of record DAIDAJ010000029.1, read on the forward strand.
ATGATGCTGAGGTCGTTCAGCGTCGGCTCTGGCTGCTCAGACCATTTGGCGGAATTCGCATCAGCCATTTCCTTCCACATAGCGCGGGAAGGCGCATGGGCTTCGATTGCGTAATTGTTTTTCCTGACCTGATTCATTTCGTGCTCCTTGGAACAAGCTGAAGGAAATACTCATCATGGAGCACAAACTACAGCAGTATTGCCGGCATATATATACGTACGAGCACCTATCCTGCCGCGAATTGGAGTGCTCGACGACTTCAATAAGCGATGCAATAAGCAAGCGCGGAATTCGGATTGAATTGATTTATCACGGAGGCGAGAGAGCGTGTTCGAAGCGCAACTCGTTGCGGGGTGGGAGGCAATGCGACGTCGATTTCTGCCCGAATGCGGGATGCGCAAGCTTGCATCACAGCAGGATCAACGCGCCATCAAGCACCTCTTTCGACACGACTCTTGTGATGTGCCTTTGTTGCTCGCGGTAATCTCATTCAGGTAACCACATGATGCAATATCTTGCGTTGCGGATGCAGCTAGTGAATGGTCAGCATATATACAACGTCGAATATCTGACTCAGTCTGGCATTCCCATTTAGAGCATCAGATTTGAGTGCGAATATTTTTGGAGTTGGGGGCTACCCTGCGAATCCGAGCCTTCCATTTGCCGGAAGGTAATTCACGAACCGATGCCATACGTCCTCGTGTAAACAGAATGTGAATGGCAAGAGACAGTGGATCGGGGAGAGTTGCCCAAGTTGATGCAGCATGCTGATTTGGAATGGTGCCGATGACCGGAATCGAACTGGTGACCTACGCGTTACGAGTGCGTTGCTCTACCAACTGAGCTACATCGGCATTCCGGCGCGGATTATAAGCGGATAGCCTTCCTCGCGGCAACGCTTAATGCCAAAGATATGGTGAGACGTCGAACGGTTGCGGCGTTCCGTTGATCACGTTCAGCAATACCTCCACGCTCGCGGGCGACATGGTGACGCCATAACGGAAATGGCCGCTGTTGATGTACAAATTGGACAACTGCGGATGGCGCCCGATCGTCGGGATATTGCCTGGAGAACCCGGTCGCAGGCCAGCCCAGTGCTGGATGACCGGCATGCCATTCAAAACCGGCAGCAGCGCGATCGCACGCCGCAACAACATCAAGCGCGCCTCTTCGGTCGTGCTCTTGTCAAACCCGGCATCTTCCAGCGTGCTGCCCACGAGCAGGTGACCGTCGCGGCGCGGAATCAGGTACAGGTCTTTTTGCAGCAAGATGTGCGGCAGGGGTGGCGCATCGAACTTGAACAGCAGCATCTGCCCGCGTATCGGCTTGATGTCGGCCTGCAAGGCATGTTCGCCCAGCAGCACCTTGCTCCAGGCTCCCGCAGTCACAATGTACGCATCCGCACCGAAATTGCCCTGTGTCGTCACAAGTTGCGTGACCCGCCCTGCTCCCTCGACAATCTGTTTTACCTCGCACTGCTCGACGATACGTCCGCCGAGTTGATCCACCCGCGCTCGCAAGGCCTGCATCAGACGCGGATTGCGCACTTGGGCGATATCCGGCAAAAAAACGCGGCCGCCTTGCACCTCCATGTTCATTCCATGCTTTGCACACCATGTACTTGCGGCCTGAATGTCGGACGGCGGCAAAACCAGCATGCCGCTGCGTTGATATTCCGGATCGATTCCAGTCGCTTGGTACAGTGCCTCGGCAAAACCGCCGAATAGCGCCATGCCTCGCAGGGCCAGCCGGTTCACCTCGTCGGAGTAGTCCCATGGGCACAAAGGCGAAAGGATGCCTCCGCCCGCCCAAGAGGCTTCCTGTCCGGCCGAACCGCGCTCGAGCACAGTCACGTCGGCGCCCTGGCGCAACAAAGCTTCTGCCGACGCCAGCCCCAGTGCCCCTGCACCGATCACCACAAATTTAGACTCCACAACCACTATCCCCTCGATAGCCGCTAGTCAGGCAAAATTGCCACTTATCGGTTTTAGCTGGCTACACCGTATGTACTGTTCTAACTTTCGCATCATTACTATTGGGAGCACCACATGAACTTGCAAAGAGGCTTCACCTTGATCGAACTGATGGTCGTCGTCGCCATCGTCGTCATACTAGCATCGGTGGCTTTGCCCGCCTATCAGAACTACGTCATTCGCGGAAAGTTGATGGAAGGCACATCAACCCTATCCGATGCGCGCATCAAGATGGAACAGTACTTTCAGGACAAACAGACCTATGATGCGGGTGGCGGAAACACATGCCCCCCCGGAATCCCCGCTTCAACTACATATTTCACATATGCCTGTAGCGGCCTTTCGCAAAATGCTTACTTAATAACCGCAACCGGCCAAGGCAATCTGTCAAATTTCATCTACACAATTGATGACACCAATGCCAAAAAGACGATTGGACTCATGCCCGGCTGGGGGACAGCATCCCCTTCCGCTCCGGCGCTCTGCTGGATCACAAAAGCTGGGGGGGCGTGTTGATTTCCTGCCCAAAATCCAGGCAATCGGGATTTTCCTTGATCGAGCTGCTGGTCGCCGTCACGATCATCGCTATCTTGGTGTCGATAGCCTTCCCAAGTCTTCAGTCATGGTTGATCAATTCGCAAATTCGCAACGCGGCCGAATCGGTGTCGAACGGCATACAACGAGCACGAGCAGAAGCTGTGTCGCACAACACCAATATCACCTTTGCTTTAACTTCGTTATCGAATCCGCAGGACTCTTCATGGAGTGTCTATTATACAAGCACGCCTGCCTCGGGAATTGATTCAAGGTCCAGCAATGAAGGCTCCAAAGCTGTTACTGTCACCGCTCTGGCTGCCGATTTAGTAACGCCAGCTACAACTGTCACTTTCAACAGTTTTGGAAGCGTGGTGACCACCGGAACTCCTCCGCTCGCGCAAGTCAACTTTGCTGCTCCGGGCGGTACCAGGAACTTGCGAGTCGTAATTCAAAGCCCAGGCAGCAATGTCAGAATGTGCGATCCAAATGTACCGTCGACTTCCACGACCGGGTGCCCATAGGGGAGGACAAAATCATGCCCAAATTCAAGCAAAGAACTTCTCCGCTTAAATCTGCGCAACATGGCGTCGTGCTGGTAGAGGCCATGATTGCCATCCTGATATTTTCCATCGGTGTGCTGGGTATCGTCGGCATGCAGGCCAACATGATCAGGAATACTTCCGATGCGAAATATCGCGTCGATGCCAGCGATCTCGCCCAGCAAAGAATCGGGCAGATCTGGGCCGATCCGAGCAACGCTGCCACCTACGTTGAGCCACTTACCCCCATTTCTTCAGTGCTGCCCAATGCCACACGAAGCACCGTCATGTCGGGAGTCCAGTTCACGGTTACTGTAGGCTGGCAGGAACCCGGTGGCGATCCGCACAGTTTCACCACCATTGCCAATATTGCCGGGAATTAGCAACATGGAATCAAACAACAAATACTCTACTTTGCTTCAAGCCGGATTCACATTGGTGGAGGTCATGGTTGGCCTGACTATCGGCATGCTTGCCACCGTGATCATCATGCAGGTCTTTTCCGTATTTGAGACGCAAAAACGCACGACTACAGGCACGTCAGATGCGCAAACAAACGGCAATATTGCGCTTTATGATATTCAACGCGAACTGGAGATGGCAGGCTATCCCTTGATTCCCTATGGAGCGCCGGGCGTTGCTGATTCTCCGCTCGAATGTGCGAGTGCGACACTGTCTACCGGCGCCACAGGTATTGGGGGCATCTCCCCTGTCACCATCATTGACGGCGGAGCGGCTGGCGGCAGCGACACGATCACCATCCGTTATGGCGATTCTCTCGAGGCGGGCATCCCGGTCCAGATCACTGCAACACCGGCTCCGTCCACCACTCTTCCCTCACCTGCAATAGACGTTCCCGTCACCAGCAACCTGGGTTGTAATGGCAACGACAACGTCCTGGTCATCAATGGCAGTATATGTTCCATAACAAGCTTGGCTGCAAGTGGCGTACCGAGTGCCGCAAGCGGCGTAAATACCCTGGTAACGCTGGCAGACAACTCCGCCGTCATCAATGGTGCCGCCGTCACAAAAGCTAATCTGTCCTGTTTAGGGAAATGGAACGAAGTCACGTATTCCGTCGTTGCCGGCAATCTGGTACGTACTGTCGTTGCCAGTGGAGTCACAACTTCGACTCCCTTGGTGGCAGGAATTGTCAACCTTCAGGCCCAGTATGGAATTTCTGCAGCCGGCCTGTCTTCTTCGTTATCCAACTATAACCAGGTCGTACAGTGGGTAGATGCCACAGGCACTTGGGCCCCTGGCATGACCATTACCGATCGCAACCGCATCAAGGCAGTTCACCTCGCAGTCGTGGCGCGCAACGCAAAAATGGAAATCACTCCAGTCACGACGGCCTGCAGTACAACTGCCCCAAAAGGCCCCTGCTCGTGGGATGCCACGGCAGTCAGCGCCCCCGTTGCATCACCTGCACCCGCAGTCGATCTGTACACCACTGACCAGACTTGGACGCAATATCGCTACCGCGTATTCGATACCATCATTCCCTTGCGCAACGTGATGTGGTCCAAAGGTACGTTATGAACTCATTACCAAAAGCCAGTTTTGCGCGGATGCGTATGAATCAACAACGCGGAGTGGTGCTGTTCTTCGCCCTCATTGCCCTGCTCGCGATGTCGCTTGCGGCAGTGGCACTGATACGCTCGGTCGATACCAACTCCATCATCGCCGGCAACCTGTCGTTCAAACGCGCCGCAACAACCGCAGGCGATGCGGGAGTCGAGGCGGCCATCACCTGGTTGGCAACAATTGATGCTGCAAACAGCGGCATCAATGTCTATCTGACCCCAACCCATCCCTTCAATGTCACAGGCGGTGCAGGGAATCCAGGCTACTACTCCAATCTGGATCCCACTGTCAGCCTTACCAACGGAACAGGGATCAAGTGGAGTGACACCGATAGTAAACTTGTTACAGCTAACGATACTACGGGCAATCAAGTCCGTTATGTCATCCAGCGCATGTGCCGTATCCCCAATTCGCTAATTGGTCCGGCCGCCAACGATTGCCTGTTCAGCGGGGCCGTTCAAAGTAACGGTTCGATGGGCGTCCAACTGCCGCAGGATGTTTGTAATGGCCCCGGCTGTCCTGTATCAGGCCAGTCTCCAATGTATAGCATCACCTCACAAACCATCGGACCAAAGTTCACCGTCAGCTACGTGCAAGCGTTTGTCTACTAGGAGGCACAATCATGAAATTCTTTTTTGGAGTCCGTAACTGCCGATGCCATCTTCTGCTGCCATTTGCGCTGGTCGCAGGATTTGCATTGCCAATGCCCGTACTGGCTGCCTCGATCGCGCTGGCAACAGCACCATTGGCGACCTCCACTACCACCACGGTACAGCCTAACGTGTTCCTGATGATGGACGACTCGGGCAGTATGGGCTGGGATTACCTGCCGGACGGTGCCGGCAATTTTTCTGGAGCTTACGGCTACAACAGTTACCAGTGCAACGGCGTCTACTATGATCCAGCCATCACTTACGTTCCGCCGATCGATTACACCGGAACCAGCTTCCCCAATTCCAGCTTTACCGCGGCCTGGAACGATGGATACAACACGGGATCCGGCACTACCAACCTGAGCACCAGTTTCACTACGCAGGCTAGTGGAAGCGGGGCGCCAGCTTATTATTATAATTATTCTGGCACACAGACATCCAACGCACAAAAAGATTACCTGAACACCTCCAGCACCTTCTATCAGGAATGCAACAGTTCCATTGGCTCCACGCCGGGCAGCACGGTATTTACCAAAGTCGTCGTCAGTGCCACCTCAGGCCCCGGCGGCACCGACGAGCGTACCAATTTCGCCAACTGGTACAGCTATTACAGCACCCGCATCAACATGATGAAAACCGCCTCGGGGATTGCCTTCCAGCCTATCGGAAGCACTTACCGGGTTGGCTTTGGCACCATGAACAACAACGGCGGCGGCAAATTCCTCAACGTCCATACTTTCAATGCCACCCAGAAGTCGGCCTGGTACACCATGCTGTACTCGACCAGTGCCGGCAACTCTACACCGCTACTGGGAGCGCTGGCCGACGTGGGAAAGATGTATGGCGGCAAACTGACCAGCAAGAATGGCGTCACGGTTACCGACCCGGTGCAATATTCCTGCCAGCAGAATTTCACCATCCTGACAACGGATGGCTACTGGAACAGCCAGACCGGTGACACTGAACTCGATGGTGCCACCCCTGTCGGCAATCAGGATGGCACGCTCGGACGCCCGATGTACGATGGTGCGCAGTCTGCCACGACTTGGACCTATACATATAACCGCGACAGCTATATCCAGCGCAGCGGCAACTGCCCGAGAAGAAGCTGGTATCTGGATAAGCAGCCGCAAACCGGCACCTGTACATCCACCAGTTCCACAAGCGGCTGTTCGCCGACCAACTGGACCAATTCCGGAACCAAGGTTTCCGGCACTTCCTGCGTCTCCACCAGGGCTTACGTAACCGCATCCGTGCTGCAGGGAAGCCCGGTGCAGACTGCCGGTACCGTCGGCGGAACCAGCAACACCCTGTCCGACGTTGCCATGTATTACTACCAGACCGACCTGCGCACCACGGCACTAGGCAACTGCAGCAACGGGATCAATAGCGAGAATGTGTGCACGAATAACGTGTTCTCCAGCAGTTCTGACAACAACACCCAGCAGCACATGACCACCTTCACCTTGGGACTGGGTGCAAAAGGCAGGATGGTATATTCGTCCAGCTATCTGGTCGACAGCAGCGGGGATTTCCCATCCGTCAAATTGGGATTGACCGCCAGCTCAACCGCAATACCACCAATCTGTTCCTGGCAAGCGAATGGTACAACCTGCAATTGGCCGATTCCGAATCCTTCCGGCACACCGGAAAACATAGACGATTTGTGGCATGCCGCAGTTGACGGCCATGGCGCCTATTTCAATGCCACCAATCCCACGAGTTTGTCCGCGAGCCTCGCTAGCGCGCTCTCCGGCATCAATGCCCGCAAAGGTTCTGCGGCGGCGGCCGCAACCAGCACGCTGAATCCGGTCGCCGGTAACAACTTCGCCTACGTTGCCAGCTATACCACGGTCACCTGGAAGGGCAACCTGGAAGCGCGCGGCATTAATGTGGACACAGGCGTGGTCAATACCAATGCCACGTGGTGTGCAGAAAACGTCACTGCAGATACTTGCTCGGCACCGGGTACAGTCGTTGCCGACACCAGCGGCTCCACTGCCGCCTATAACTGCGTCACACCCAATGCAGTAATATGCACCGGCGGAACGATGATCGGTACGGACTGTTACGTGCCGGTAGCGACTGCTTGTACCGGCACCATGGCCAGCACGGTGTCCGATACCAGCGATACTCGCTCGATCTTTACCGCCCCAACCGTTAACCTGACTCCTTTGACAGGACAAAACCTGGTGCCGTTCGACACCAGCTACGCGACGGTCAATCCAGTCAACTTTTCTGCAACCCACATCAATGGCCTAAGCCAGTGGTCTTCGCTTACCACGACTCAACAAGCTGCCGCCGCAGGCGCGAACCTGATCAATTTCCTGCGCGGACAGCACGGGTATGAGAATCGCTCAACCAATCCGACGGCCAACTGGCTGTACCGCTTCCGTGAAGCCGTGTTGGGCGATGCGCTGGAATCCCAGCCTGCGTTCATCAGCAGCCCGGTGTTCAGCTATCCTTATCCTGGCTACAGCAATTACGTGACCGCACAAGCCAGCCGCGCCGGCACGGTGTATATGGGTGCCAACGATGGCATGATGCACGCCTTCGATGCCAACACGGGCATCGAACGTTGGGCATACGTGCCCAGCATGGTGATACCGAACATGTGGATACTGGCCGACCTGAATTACTCCACACTGCACCAGAATTTCGTCAATGGCAGCGCGATAACTTCCGACGTATGCACTGCCAATTGCACCGACGCAGTCAATGCCGTATGGAAAACCATTCTGGTGGGAGGACTGAACGCCGGTGGTCGCGGTTACTATGCCCTGGATATCACCAATCCCACGAGCCCCGTCTTGTTGTGGGAATTCACGACGACCGCCGGCATCGGCAGCACCAAGGACGACGACCTCGGATACAGTTACGGCCAGCCTGTCATCACCAAAAAGAACGATGGTACCTGGGTCGTACTCGTCACATCCGGTTACAACAATGTCAATCCGGGTAGCGGGCAGGGCTTCCTCTATGTGCTGAATGCCGGCACGGGCGCGATCATCAGCAAGATATCCACCGGCGTAGGAAGCACATCGACGATATCAGGTGTATGCACTGTCGCCCCTTGCCCAAGCGGATTGGCCAAGATCGCCGGATGGAACGACGAACAGCCCGTGGGCAACAAGGTCGGCTATGTCTATGGCGGAGACTTGTTTGGAAATCTTTGGCGCTTCGACATCAATAGTAGCGTTGCTGCCACGATTGGCACTGGCGATGTACTGAAATTCGCCGTCTTGTACGCGGATACAGCCGGCACGATCCCGCAGCCCATTACCACTACGCCGGTACTGGGACTCGCCAACAACATGCACTACGTCTTCATCAGCACCGGGAAATATCTGGAGACCGGCGACCTGACCACGACACAGACACAGTCCTTGTATTCCATCAGGGATTTGAATGCGTCCGCCACTCTAGTCAATCCTCGCAATACGTTGCCAAGCCAGACCCTTACCCAGGTTGCGGGAACAAATACCCGTACGTCGACCAATAATCCAGTCCCGGCTGGCGGTCCGGGTTGCTATGCCGATTACCCTGCCACCGGGGAACGCGCCAATCTCGACAGCAAACTGGTACAGGGTATTCTGATCGCGCCTACTATTGTTCCCTCGAATACTGCATGTTCACCGGGTGGATACAGTTGGCTCAATTACTTCAACTACCAGACATGTGGTGCGACTGGAGTGGAATCCGACTCGCCTATCGTCGGTGTCAACGTTATGTACATACAAGGTTCTCCAATAGTTGAAATCGTAACTTCCACGAATCCAACACCTACAGCACCGAGTGTCCAGCCGCCATTTCAACCACCGGCTCCCGGTTTTTCCGGCAAACGAACGATGTGGCGAGAATTGATACCTTGATAAAAAATAGCAAATAAACCAAAAGCGGCCCGAGGGCCGCTTTTGTTATGCTGACCTACTGATTTCACCTAATGCTGGTTATTCGCGCTCAACGACTTTGGCAACGGGAACACGACATTCTCCTGAATTCCGTCCGCCTCGCGCACACTGACGGCACCCAGCTGCTTGAGTCTTGAAATGACTGCCTGCACCAGCACCTCCGGGGCGGATGCGCCGGCAGTGATACCGACATGCTGCTTGCCCTGCAACCATTCCGGTTTGAGTTCGTCGGCGTTATCTACCAGGTAGGCAGGCACGTCAAGGTTGCGTGCAACTTCGCGCAGGCGGTTGGAGTTGGAACTGTTCGGCGAGCCGACCACGATGACCAGGTCGCATTGTTTCGCCAACAACTTTACCGAGTCCTGCCGGTTCTGCGTGGCATAACATATGTCGTCCTTTTTCGGCCCTGTGATAAAGGGGAAGCGCGTCTTGAGCGCGGCGATGATGGCGCTGGCGTCGTCTACCGAGAGCGTGGTCTGCGTCACATACGACAGATTCTGCGCATCCTGCACTTGCAATGTCTGCACGTCGGCCGGCGTTTCGACCAGATACATGCCGCCGTTGCTCTGCCCCATCGTACCCTCCACTTCGGGATGGCCTTTGTGGCCGATCATCACGATCTCCTTGCCCTGACCGCGCATGCGGGAAACCTCGAGATGCACCTTGGTCACCAGCGGGCAAGTCGCATCGAATACGGTCAGATTGCGCGCTTCGGCCTCGCGGCGAACCGATTGCGGAACGCCGTGCGCACTGAAGATCAGGATGCTGCCGGAAGGCACGTCTGCCAGATTTTCGATGAAGATCGCGCCCTTCGCTTTCAAGCCGTCGACGACGAATTTATTGTGTACCACTTCGTGCCGCACGTAGATGGGTGCACCGTGCAACACCAACGCCCGTTCCACGATCTCGATGGCGCGATCGACTCCAGCACAGAAGCCGCGCGGATTAGCGAGTAACAGATCCATGCTTTTTTCCTTTGAAGCTATCCCAGATCAACAGCGCCGCACCGCAGGTGATCGCCGAGTCGGCCAGATTGAATGCGGCGAAGTGGGTGCTACCCCAATAGAAATCCAGGAAGTCCACCACATAGCCGTAAGTGATGCGGTCAATCAGATTGCCCAGCGCCCCGCCGAGTATGAATGCCAGCGAAAAGCAGAACAGCTTTTGCGTCTGGTGCTTGCGCAATAGCAGGAATATCCAGACAGACGCCGCGATGGCAATGGCACTGAACAGCCAGCGTTGCATCCCGCCTGCATCATTGAGGAAGCTGAACGCCGCCCCCGTGTTATGCGCCAATACCAGATTGAAGAATGGCATCACGGCATAGCTTTCGCCGTAAACAAAATGACTGCTGATCGCAGCTTTGCTTAACTGGTCGAGCACGATGACAACAACTGAAACCAGCAACCAACGGTTAAGCATAATGGCGAGCCTCGCCGTTGCCGAACAGATTGCTCACGCAGCGTCCGCACAGGGTCGGGTGAGCGGCGTCGCTACCCACATCCTCGCGGTAATGCCAGCAGCGTTCACATTTGGCGTGTGCGCTTGGCGAGACTTTGATCTCCAGTTCGCCTTCGCGAAGATGGACGTTGGCGCGAGAGGTGATGAACACCAACCGCAAGTCGTCGCCCAGCCGTGCCAGCAATTCAAAAATATCCTTCGGCGCATACACATCGACTTCAGCCTGCAACGCGGAACCGATAGCGCCGGTTGCACGCTGCTCTTCCAGCTTCTTGTTCACTTGTTCGCGCACCGCGCGAATGTGCCCCCATACACTCACAGCCGCACCATCCAATCCGGAATCCGGCAACTTGTACCAGATCTGCTCGAACACGCTGAGGTCGTCTTTGCCACTCAATGTCGCCCACACCTCTTCGCCGGTAAAACTCAAGATCGGCGAGATCAATCGGGCCAGCGATTGCGCAATGTGATACAGCGCATTCTGCGCGGAACGGCGCGCCCCGGAATTCTCGCCGGCGGTATATAGCCGGTCCTTGAGAATGTCCAGATAGAAACCGCCCAGTTCTTCCGTGCAGAAGCCCTGCAGTTTCTGAACGGCGAAATGAAACTCGTAGCGATCGTAATCGGCGCACACTTCATCCTGCAGCTTCTGAGCCAACGCCAGCGCATAGCGGTCGATCTCCAGCCATTGCTCAACAGGTATCGCATCCCGCTGCACATCGAAGTCGGCGATGTTGGCCAGCAGGAAGCGCAGTGTGTTGCGGATGCGGCGATAGCTGTCCGTCACACGTTTCAGTATCTCTTCCGACAACGATATCTCACCCGAATAATCGGTCGACGCGATCCACAGGCGTAGCATATCCGCCCCCAGCCTATTGCAGATGTCTTGCGGCTCGATGCCATTGCCGCGCGACTTCGACATCTTGTAGCCCTTCTCGTCAACCGTGAAACCGTGCGTGAGTAATTGCCGGTAGGGCGCGCGCCCGTCCATCGCACAGCCGGTCAGCAGAGAACTCTGGAACCAGCCGCGATGCTGGTCCGAGCCTTCCAGATACAGGTCGGCGGGATATGCCAGTTCCTTGCGCCTGCGCAGCACGGTGTAGTGCGTCACGCCGGAATCGAACCACACATCCAGCGTATCGGTGAGCTTGCGGTAATGCGCCGCATCCTCACCCAGCAGATCGACGCTGTTCAGGCTGAACCACGCCTCAATTCCCGATTGTTCGACCAGTTGGGCAACCTGCTCAAGCAGTTCCTCCGTGCGCGGATGCAAAGCCATGGTTTCCTTGTGCACGAAGAACGGCATCGGCACACCCCAGTTGCGCTGGCGCGACACGCACCAGTCGGGACGGTTCCGGATCATTGCTTCGAGGCGCGCACGCCCCCAGCTCGGGAAGAATTCGGTTTGCTCCACGGCTTTGTTGGCCAGAACGCGCAACGGATCGCCCTCGCCCTGTTCCATGCCGATGAACCATTGCGGTGTGGAGCGGAAGATGATCGGCGTCTTGTGGCGCCAGCAGTGCGGGTAGCTGTGCTTGAGCTTTTCCTGGTGCAGCAGATGCCCACTCGCTTCCAGCGCTTGCAGCACGATGTCGTTCGCCTTCCAAACGAACACACCTGCCAATGGCACTCCTCCGACCGCCGGTGTTGTGGAGATGAATTTGCCGTCGTCACCCACCGGATTGTCGTTCGGCAGGCCATAGCGCTGGCCGACCACATAGTCGTCCACGCCGTGTGCCGGTGCGGTATGCACGAGACCTGTACCCGCTTCCAGCGTGACATGCTCGCCGCAGATGACGGGCACGATGCGGTCATAGAACGGATGCTGCAGGGGCAGCCCTTCCAGCGCGGCGCCGTAACAGGTCGCTGCAATACCGTCGCCGCGGTCGTTGCTGCCGCCCAATTGATAACGCTTCAGGCAATCGGTCGCCAGATCGAACGCCAGGATCAGGTAGCCCTTTTCGGTCTTGATCAGGTCGTACTCCAGCGTCGGATGCACGCTTACCCCCTGGTTGGCGGGTAAGGTCCACGGCGTGGTCGTCCAGATCACCGCATAGACTTTGGCGCTGCCCGGCAGTGACACTCCGAACACCTTTTCCACGGCATGCTTGTCTTTCACCTCGAAACCGACGTCGATCGCCGCCGAGACTTTGTCTTCGTATTCCACTTCCGCTTCTGCCAACGCAGACTGGCAATCCAGACACCAGTTCACCGGCTTGCGCCCCTGGTAAAGGTAGCCGCGCTCATTGATCTTGCCGAGTGCACGGATGATGTCGGCTTCGGTCTGGTAATCCATGGTCAGGTAGGGATGATCCCAATCGCCAATGATGCCGAGGCGGATGAAATCCTTCTTCTGGCGCTCGACCTGCGCCTTCGCATACTCGCGGCACAGTTCGCGGAACTGCGATGGAGGTATGGCTTTGCCGTGTTTCTTTTCCACCTGCAGCTCGATGGGCAGGCCATGGCAATCCCATCCCGGCACGTAGGGCGCATCGAAGCCCGACAGCGTCTTCGACTTGACGATGATGTCTTTCAACACCTTGTTAACGGCATGCCCCAGATGGATGTCGCCGTTCGCATAGGGGGGGCCATCGTGCAGGATGAATTTCGGGCGCCCTGCCGCCGCCTTGCGGATGCGCTGGTAGCGCTGTTGCGCTTGCCATTGCACCAGCATCTGCGGCTCGCGCTTGGCGAGGTCGCCGCGCATCGGGAATGTCGTGTCGGGGAGATTCAGCGGATATTTCTTTTTGTCTTCACTCATGTTCGATAAACCATTTCTTTGCCTTCTCAACATCCAGCGCGATCTGCCGGGTCAATGCTTCCAGGTTCGGGTACTTCTCTTCGTCACGCAGCTTCTGCAGGAATTCCACGCGCAGATGCTTGCCGTATATCTGCTGTGAAAACTCGAACAGATGCACTTCGAGTACCGGCTTCGCGTCCTGCTTCAGCGTCGGGCGCACGCCCAGGCTCGCCACGCCCTGCAGCACACCCAGCCCTTCGGTATGCGCCAGCACCACATAGATGCCCTTGAGCGGCGGCAAATTGTGTTTCAACTGGATGTTTGCCGTGGGAAAACCGAGCTTGCGTCCCATGCCGTCGCCATGCACAACGCGGCCGCTGATGCTGTAGGGACGCCCCAGATATTCTCGCGCCATGCGTATCTGCCCTGCCGCCAACGCCGCACGTATCGCGGTGCTGGAGATGCGCACCCCGTCGTGCAACACGCTGTGCACCGCCTGCACCTCAAAACCGCGTTGACCGCCGATCTTCTCCATCAGGGCAAAGTCGCCGACCCGTCCGCTGCCGAAGCGGAAGTCGTCGCCGATCAGCACGAACTTCGCATGCAGCCTTTCGTGCAACGCATGGATGAAATCTGCCGCCGTCTTCCGCGCAAACAGCGCATCGAAACGGCACACATGCACGCGGTCCACACCCATCGTGCCGAACAGCTCGAGCTTTTCGCGCAGGCTGGTAAGCCGGGCCGGTGCCTGCTGCGGCGTGAAAAACTCGCGCGGATGCGGCTCAAAAATCACCACTGCGGTCTGCAACCCGCGGGCCTGTGCGGCAGTACGCAATTCCTTGAGCATCGCCTGATGGCCCAGATGCACACCGTCGAAATTGCCGATGGTGACAGCCACAGCTTGGGTGTTTGTAGAATGTAGTCCGCGTAGAATCTGCATAGGGCGCGGATTATACCGTGAGATGTCGTGTTGGGCCTCTCTGCGCGTCACCCGAAGTGGGCGGTACAAAACAAAAGCGGGCTGAACGCCCGCGTTTGCCGCTTCAGCCGACGACCGTCATGCCGTCCCGCCCACGGTCAATCCGTCGATGCGCAATGTCGGCTGTCCCACGCCGACCGGCACGCTTTGTCCTTCCTTGCCACAGGTGCCAACGCCGGGATCGAGCGCCATGTCGTTGCCTATCATGCTGACCCGCATCAGCGCTTCGGGGCCGTTGCCGATCAGCGTCGCCCCTTTGACCGGGTAGGTGATCTTGCCATCCTCGATCATATAGGCCTCGGTAGTGGAGAACACGAACTTGCCGCTGGTGATATCCACCTGACCGCCGCCGAAGTTGGCCGCATACAGTCCGTGCTTGACCGAGGCGATGATCTCCTGCGGCGTCTTGTCCCCATTGAGCATCATGGTATTGGTCATGCGCGGGATCGGCAGATGCGCGAAGGATTCGCGCCGCGCGTTGCCGGTCACCGCCGCCCCCATCAGGCGGGCGTTCATCGTGTCCTGCAGATAACCGCGCAGGATGCCGTCTTCGATCAGGACTGTACGCTGGGTGGGATTGCCTTCATCATCCACATTGAGCGAGCCGCGCCGGTCGGCGATGGTACCGTCGTCCACGACTGTCACCCCCTTCGCCGCCACCCGTTCGCCGATACGGCCGGAGAAAGCCGAACTGCCCTTGCGGTTGAAGTCACCCTCAAGACCGTGCCCCACCGCTTCGTGCAGCAGGATACCCGGCCAGCCGCTGCCCAGCACCACGGTCATATTTCCTGCAGGAGCCGGACGCGCGTCAAGATTAATGACGGCCTGATGCACCGCCTCCCTGGCATAGCGTTGCAG
>DAIDAJ010000073.1 GCA_027310665.1 Sideroxydans sp.
GACCAACTCGGGACTCCTTTACCGGCTAGGGCTAAAAAAGAAGAAGGGAGTCATCGAATCGGACAATTCCGGACAGCGCTCCGGGTTGGACCTGTTTGAAGCGATTCAGGCTCATATTACATGGAAGGCGCGTTTCCAGAATGCGATCAATGGCGAATCGAAGGAGGTTTTCAGTCCCGAGGAAGTCTGTGTTGATACGGGATGCGAACTGGGAAAATGGATCCATAGCCCATTTTCCAACATCTTCCACGACCAACCCCATTTTGAAAACCTCAAGAATACCCACGCCGAGTTTCACAAAATCGCCGGGGACATCGTAATCAAGATTCAAAGCAATTCGGGGGAAAGTCTGGATCAGTCGATAGACGAGTTCAATCGCATTTCTCGCGTCTTGATTCGGGATCTGCATCAGCTAGCCAAGTTCATGTAGGCTGATTCGTCCACCGAAATCACGGCCCAGACGGAGGGCCGGTTCGAATTGCTTTCGACAAGCTAGCCCACATGCGGATTTGTCTCGACAACGGTGCTTCAGAAATGACCGCTTTCGGGCGACGCATTCTCGTGGGCCTATGACGGTTTCAGGTTAGGAACGGACCGTTCGCATTTGCGTACCCCTCGAACTGGCTCCCGTTAAAAATGCCCTGCCAGTTCCCCGACAGGGCATTTGTTGAATATCGGTGAGCAGATGTTGGATGTCGCGAGGATTGGCCTTCAAGCGTTACTGCCCGCGTACTGCCGAGAAAACTTTCTTCGCCAGATCGCCGACGGCTTGCACAGGATGGGCGCGAATTTCTTTTTCCTGTTCGGCCATCATGTAGAAGAGGCCGTCCAACGCCTTGCGTGTGATGTAGTCCTCGAGATCGGCATCGCTTGCGTCTATCAGGCCCAGCTTTACACCTTTTCCGGCAAAGCGCTCATAGGCCTGTGCAAGACTGACTTTCTGCATGGACTGTGAAACGACGGGTTTGAATTTTTCCCCCAGGGCGGTTTCCGTATTGCGGCGGAAGTATTGCGTGGCCGCATCGTCTTTTCCGAGCAGGATATTTTTTGCGTCAGTCACTGTCATGTTTTTCACCGCAGTGAGCAGCAACGCTTTTGCTTCCGGCACGGCGGCTTCGGCCGCGCGATTCATGGACGTCACAAGTTCATCCGAATACTTTCCCAAGCCAAGCCTGCGCATGGTGCTGTCTGCCTTTTGCAGATTATCCGGCAGGGGGATGCGCACCTTGTCGTTGCCCAGATAACCGTTCTCCCGGGCGAGGTTGCTTACCGCCGTTTCTGCGCCTTGTGAGAGTGCCTGCCGCAGACTTTCGATCTGTTCGCGTTCGGTGAATTGCGCGAGTCCAGATGCCTGTGAGGAGTTGCCGTTCGATGCGGTCTGTTGGCTCAGGTCGTTGATTTTTGCTTTAAGATCGTTCAGGTCGAACGCGCCGGCGGGCGCGCTCAACAGGAACAGGACCAGCGACAAAACCAACCTCATTTTTTCTTCGTGTTGGGAAGGTCGGTGATGGTGCCTTCCGCCATCTCTGCCGCGAAGCACAGGGTTTCGGACAACGTCGGGTGCGGGTGGATGGTGAGGCCGATGTCTTCCATGTCTGCGCCCATTTCCAGCGCCAACACGCCTTCGGCGATCAGCTCGCCGGCATTCACGCCGACGATGCCCATGCCGAGAATGCGGCGCGATGCCGGATCCAGCAGCACTTTGGTTATCCCCTCTGGGCGGCCCACGGAGCCTGCACGGCCCGAGGCCATCCACGGGAAAGATGCTTTTTCGTAGGTGACGCCTTTGGCCTGTGCCTGCGTTTCGGTCAGTCCCATCCACGCCACTTCGGGGTCGGTGTAGGCCACGGAAGGAATCGTCAGCGGTTCGAAGAAGGCTTTATGGCCGGCGATGTTCTCCGCCGCGACTTTGCCTTCGTGCACCGCCTTGTGCGCCAGCATCGGGTCGCCGACGATGTCGCCGATGGCGAAGATGTGCGGCACGTTGGTGCGCATCTGCTTGTCCACCGGGATGAAGCCGCGCTCGTTCACGGTCAGGCCCGCCGCTTCGGCGTTGATCTCACGCCCGTTCGGACGGCGGCCCACGGCCATCAGCACCTTGTCGTACACCTGCGCTTCGGCGGGCGCCTGTTCGCCTTCGAATGTGACCTTCAGGCCGGCCTTGGTCGCCTCGATCTTGGTGACCTTGGTCTTCAGCATGATGGATTCGTAACGTTTGGCGATGCGGGTGTGCAGCGGCTTGACCAAGTCCTTGTCCGCGCCGGGCATCAACTGGTCCATCAACTCGACCACCGTGATCTTTGAACCGAGTGCGTCATACACGGTCGCCATTTCCAGGCCGATGATGCCGCCGCCGATGACCAGCATGCGTTTCGGTATATCCTTCAGCGCCAAGGCGCCGGTGGAGTCGATCATGCGCGGATCGTCGTAGGGGAAGCCGGGGATGCGCGCCACGCTCGAACCGGCGGCGACGATGGCATTGTCGAAAGTGACTGTCTTCACGCCCTCGGCGGTTTGCACCGACAGGCTGTTGGGTGAGGCGAATTTTGCGGTGCCGTTCAGTACCTGCACCTTGCGTTGCTTGGCCAATCCGGCCAGGCCGCCAGTGGATTTGGAGATCACACTTTCCTTCCAGGCGCGGATGCCGTCGATATCGATCTTGGGCTTGCCGAAAGTCACGCCGTGATGGCCGACTTCTTCCGCTTCCGTGATGACCTTGGCTACATGCAGCAGCGCCTTGGACGGGATGCAACCGACGTTGAGGCACACGCCACCGAGCGCCGATTCCTTTTCGATCAGCAGCACCTGCTTGCCGAGGTCGGCGGCACGGAATGCCGCGGTGTAGCCGCCGGGGCCGGCGCCGAGAACGACGACTTCGGCATGAAGATCCGAGGAGCCGGGAGACGGGATACGGGATACAGGGGCAGGGACTGCGGGAGCGGCTGCGGCAGCGGCAGCGGCTTTCACCGTATCCTGTATCCCGTGTCCTGTATCCTGAGTCTCAAGTGTCAGAATCACCGAGCCCTCGCTGACCTTGTCGCCCACCTTGATCTTGATCTGTTTCACCACGCCGGCAGTCGGGGACGGCACATCGACCGTCGCCTTGTCGGTCTCCAGCGAAACGAGCGCTTGCTCCTTTGCAACCTGCTCACCCGCTTTTACCGAGATTTCGATGACGGCGACATTCTTGAAGTTGCCGATGTCCGGGACTTTGATTTCGATGGTTTGGCTCATAGTGTTCTCTCTTCTTATTAGACTCTGATTTGCCCGTTGCCGAGCACAATGTACTTCTGCGAAGTCAATCCTTCCAATCCTACCGGCCCGCGCGCATGGATCTTGTCGGTGGAAATCCCGATTTCAGCGCCCAGGCCATACTCGAAACCGTCGGCAAAGCGTGTAGAGGCATTGACCATGACGCTGCTGGAATCCACTTCGCGCAGGAAGCGCATCGCCTTGGTGTAGTTCTCCGTCACGATGCTGTCGGTATGCTGCGAACCGTAGGTGTCGATATGCGCGATCGCCGCATCCAGGTCGGCGACCACGCGGATGCTGAGGATGGGCGCGAGATATTCCGTGTGCCAATCCTCTTCGGTTGCGGCTTTCATCTGCGGAACGAGCTTGCGCGACGCATCGTCGCCGCGCAGTTCCACACCCTTGTCCAGGTAGATCTTGCACAGCTCCGGCAGTACCTTCGCCGCGACGTTCGCATTCACCAGCAGTGTCTCCATCGCATTGCACACGCCGTAGCGGTGGGTCTTGGCGTTGTCGGCGATGCGGATGGCCTTGGCGATGTCGGCATCGTCGTCGATGTAGACATGGCAAACCCCATGCAGGTGTTTGATCACCGGGATGCGCGCTTCTTTCGAGATGCGCTCGATCAATTCCTTGCCGCCGCGCGGCACGATCACATCCACATAGGCGGTCATGGTGATGAGTTCGCCCACGGCGGCGCGGTCGGTCGTATTGACGACTTGCACCGCGGTCTCCGGCAAGCCGGCGGCTTTCAGGCCGGCCCGGACGCAGGCTGCGATGGCCTGGTTGGAATGGAGCGCCTCCGAACCGCCGCGCAGGATGCAGGCATTGCCGGACTTCAGGCACAGCCCTGCGGCGTCTGCCGTCACGTTGGGGCGCGATTCGTAGATGATGCCGATGACGCCGAGCGGGACGCGCATCTTGCCGACCTGGATGCCCGAGGGACGATACTTCATGTCGCTGATCTCGCCGATGGGATCGGCCAGCTGTGCGATCTGCCGCAGGCCTTCGGCCATGCCACTGATGGTTTTTTCGGCGAGGGTGAGTCGGTCTACCGAAGCCGCATCCAGGCCGTTGGCTTTGGCCGCGGCGACATCTTTGCCGTTTTCGGTGATGAGTGTTGCGCTGCTGTGCAGAATGGCATCCGCGATGGCGAGTAGCGCACTGTTCTTTGCGTTGGTATCTGCCTGAGCCATCAGGCGCGATGCGGCGCGCGCCTGTTTTCCGATGGACTGCATGTATTGCCTGACGTCTTCCATGATGCTTCCAAATGTTGCACTGTGCCCTGCATTTTAGCATTCCGCTTGCGATAGAATGCAGACTCTATAAAAAGAGAACCACAGCATGTCCGACATCCTCAACAAGATTCTCGCGGTCAAGAACCAGGAAGTGGCCGTTGCCTTGTCTGCCAAACCGCTGCCTGCAATGCGCGCGGAAGCGGAACAGGCCGCTCCGGCGCGGGACTTCTCCGGCGCCATTCGCGGCAAGATCGCCGCCGGCCGACCGGCGATCATCGCCGAGATCAAGAAAGCCAGCCCCAGCAAAGGGGTTATTCGGGCCGATTTTCGTCCGGCCGAGATCGCTGCCAGTTATGAGCGGCATGGTGCAGCCTGTTTGTCGGTGCTCACCGATGAGCAATTCTTCCAGGGCAGTGCGGAGTACCTGAAACAGGCGCGCGCGGCTTGCAACCTGCCGGTGTTGCGCAAGGATTTCATCGTGAGCGAATACCAAGTATACCAGTCCCGCGCGATGGGGGCGGACGCCATCCTGCTGATCGCCTCGGCATTGACGCTGAACCAGATGAAGTCGCTCGAGAAGCTCGCGCACAAGCTGGGCATGGACGTGCTGGTGGAGGTGCACGACGGCAAGGAACTGGAAGTCGCCCTGCAGCTTTCGACACCGCTGATCGGGATCAACAACCGCAACCTGCGCACCTTCGAGGTCAGCCTGCAAACGACGCTGGACCTGCTGTCGCGCATTGCGGCATCCGAAAAGGGACAGGACTGCATCGTAGTCACCGAGAGCGGCATCTTCACGGCAGACGACGTCAGGCTGATGCGCGATCACCAGGTCAATACCTTCCTGGTCGGCGAGGCGTTCATGCGCGCGCCCGAGCCGGGAGTGGAATTGGCCAGGGTTTTCGGGAACGCATGACTGCGGCCGACCTTATTTAAAATCATAAAGGTGACACCTTGAGCGCTATCCATCCCTCCGAGATTTCATTCATCACCCGGCACGCGCCGTTCGACCACATGGAACTCCCTCATGTCCTGTGGATGTTGCAGCGCATGCGGCTGGGCTACTACCCCGAAGGCGAGGTGATCGTTTCGCCGGAGCAGGGGCCGGTGGACCGGTTCCTGGTCATCAAGCAGGGCATGGTGCACGGCGAGCAGAGCGTCGCGCACGCGTCCGAGGCGGATACCTGGCTGGAACTGGCCGAAGGAGAGTGCTTCCCGCTGGGAGCGTTGCTGGCCAACCGTCGCGTCGCGAGCGTCTACCGGGCCGGCAACGATGTGTTCTGCTACGAATTGTCGGCGGCCGACTTTCGCGAGCTGATCGGCCTGAGTGCCGCGTTCCGCGATTTTTGCACGCGGCGCATCGCCAATCTGCTGGAGCACTCCAAGCAGGTCATCCAGGCCCAGTACAGCAACTCGAGTGTCGAGCAGCAGTCGCTGGCCAGTCCGTTGTCGTCGATCATCCGGCGCACGCCGATCACCTGCCCGCCGGATATGACGGTACGGCAGGTGCTGAAGACCATGCATGAACAGCAAGTCGGGTCCATGATCGCCGTGGATGCGAGCGGACGTCCTCTGGGCATCCTGACCTTGCCTGATGTGCTGGAACGCATCGCATTGCCGCAGATCGATCTCGATCAGCCGGTGATCAATGTGATGTCGACGATTCTCGAAACGATGACGCCGCAGGCGCTGGCCCATGAGGCTGCCTTGACCATGGCGAAGCACGGTTTCCGCCATGTGCTTGTGGTCGAGAACGAGATACTGGTCGGGCTGGTGTCGGAAAAGGATCTGTTCGCCTTGCAGCGGGTCGGTCTGCGCCAGATCGGTTCGACCATACGCAATGCCGACACGATCGAAGTGTTGCAGCAGGGCGCGATGGATATTCGCAACATGGCGCGCAACATGATGGCGCAAGGCGTTGCGGCCGAGCAGCTGACCCAGTTCATCTCCACCTTCAACGACCTGCTCACGGTTCGGGTCGTCGAGCTCGAATTCATGGCCAGCGGCCTTGTGGGCACGCCGTTGCTCAACGGGGTGTGCTGGATGGCGTTGGGCTCGGAAGGCCGATTCGAGCAGACGTTGAATACCGACCAGGACAACGCGATCATTTTCGACACGCCGCAAGGCATGACCGCGGACCAGGTGCGCGAGAAACTGTTGCCGATCGCAAGGCGCATCAACGAAAAGCTCGCAATGTGCGGATTCCCGCTCTGCAGGGGCGAGATCATGGCCAGCAATCCCCAGTGGTGCCTGTCGCTGGAAGAGTGGAAACAGGCCTTCTCCGGCTGGATCAGGGGCGGCACGCCGGAATCCTTGCTGTATGCAACCATCTTCTTCGATTTTCGCGCGCTATATGGGGCGCAGCATCTGGCCGAAGACTTGCGCCTGTGGCTGGCACGGGTCGCCAGCGACAACAGCCGCTTCCTGTACATGATGGCCGAGAATGCACTGCGCAATCGCCCGCCCCTGGGCGTGATACGGGATTTTGTCCTGAACGACTCGGACCGGATCGACCTCAAGCTCAACGGCATCACGCCGTTCGTGGATGCGGCCCGCATCTTCAGCCTGGCCACCGGGGTGACGCACACGAATACCATCCAGCGCTTGCGCCTGAGTGCGGCAAAGATGAACCTGCCGACGTCCGAAATCGAGGCATGGATCGATGCGCTGCTGTTCATACAGGTGCTGCGCCTGCGCCATCACGATGAGTCGAGCGCCAAGGGCCTGAGCGAAGACGCACTGGATAACCTGATCGATCCGGCGTCACTGAACGAACTGGATCGCCGCATCCTCAAGGAGGCTTTCCGCCAAGCGCGCAAGGCGCAGGCCAAATTGAGGCTGGATTACCAGCTTTGAAAAAATTGCTGCAACGCTGGTTCGCTTCCCCGCCACAGCTGACCCCGCAGCAAAGGACACGTCTGGATGCATGGCGGGCACTGCCCGCAGGCGACACGAACAGCACTTTTGACCATACGCGCTATGTGGTGGTCGATGTCGAGACGACCGGGCTGAACCTGCTGACCGACACGCTGATCTCGATCGGCGCGGTGGCGGTAGTCAACGGACGCATTGTGCTGGAAGACAGTTTCTCCGTCGTGTTGCAGCAGCAGGAAAGCAGCGGCAAGGAAAACATACTGGTGCATGGCATCACCAGCACGGCGCAGCGCGAAGGCGAAGATCCGGTGGGGGCCCTGCTGGCGTTCCTGGAGTATCTGGGCAAATCCGGGCTGGTCGCCTTTCACGTCGCTTTCGACGAGACCATGATCCGGCGCGCCATGCGCCAGTACCTGGGATTGTCGTTCAAGCATGCGTGGCTGGATCTGGCCTATGTGATGCCCGCCCTGAACCGCACACTGATGGGCTCCCATCGTGTGCTGGACGACTGGATCGGGCGTTTCAACATACGCATCGAGGCCAGGCACAACGCACTGGCGGATGCGCTGGCAACCGCGCAACTGTTTCAGATCGCCATCGCGCAAGCACACAAGAAAAACATTAATGACTTCGAGGGTTTGTATGACCTTGAGAAGACACATCACTGGCTGCGCGATGTAAGCTAACCGTAAGATTCCTGACGTAACCTTCTGCTCGGTAGTAAGAATGGTCGGGAGACCAATGCTTGGAATGACTGTTTTGCGGCGGCGCCAATGCGGGACAGGCCGCTTCAGACCGGTCACACGGTATCCAACTGTAAAGCACAACTTTTTGCACCGTGTGACTTTTCAAGAAAATGATGAGTCGTCACCTGTTGTTGAGCATTTTTCACTTTTGTAAATAAATAACTAAGGGAGGAAGTCATGTCGTTATTGATTGCAAGCAAGATACAAAGCAATCCGAAATACCTTGAATTGGTCGGTCGGCGCGATACGCTTTCCTGGACGCTGTCGGCGATCGTTTGCGTGATGTATTTCGGTTTCATCCTGTTGATTGCGTTTGCCCCGGATGTCCTTACACAGCCCATCGCGGCGGACAGCGTGATCCCGGTAGGCATGCTCGCAGGGGTTGGCGTGATCCTGGCATCCTGCGTGCTGACAGGCGTTTATGTCTACAAGGCGAACACAGACTTCGATCCCATCGTCAACGAAATCGTTCGCGAGGCCTCCAAATGAAAATATTCAAATCCGCTTGCTTCGCATTATTGGGTCTAGTCTCGCTGCTTGCCACTAATC
>DAIDAJ010000077.1 GCA_027310665.1 Sideroxydans sp.
CAAGAAACCGGCAGTGAAAAAAGCAGCAGCAAAGAAGCCAGCTGCTAAAAAAGTAGCCGCCAAGAAACCGGCAGTGAAAAAAGCAGCAGCAAAGAAGCCAGCTGCTAAAAAAGTAGCCGCCAAGAAACCGGCAGTGAAAAAAGCAGCAGCAAAGAAGCCAGCCGCTAAAAAAGTAGCCGCCAAGAAACCGGCAGCGAAAAAAGCAGCAGCTAAAAAACCTGCCAAGAAAGCCGTAGCGAAGAAATCCGCTGCTGCTCCTGCTGCAGGAAAAGGCATCCTCGGCGCCTAAGCTTCGTAGATTGGGGCGGGCGCCGGGTCGTCGCGTTTCGCCCTTTCTGCGGACTCCGTTTTTCACGGAGCGCAGTGTGTCCATCCAGTGTTTGTTGAGTTCCTTCAGCGAACCGTGCCTGCTTACTTCTTTTAATTACGCATGCTTCTAAAGCGGCGCGTACCGGCTATTTCCCTGTTGTTATTCGTTTGAGTTCTGACGATGCCTGCGATCTGCCGATTGAAATCGGGTGGCGTGGCGGCAGTGTGATGGCGTCCCGGTCTAATCCTGCAGGGCGACGATCTGCCTCGCCTCGGAATACAAGAATTCCATATCGTCTTCGTCGATCTGCAGCGTTTCCAGGCAGGCGGCGCCGAATTTTGACCATTCCTGCGTGAAGTCCAGACCGAGTTGCTGTTGCGAGAAGTGTTCGGCGAAATGGACGGTTGCGATGAACAGACGATTGGGTCTCGATAAAGCCGAATCCGGCGCCAATGCCGCCAAGCTGTGATGGTTGCGGATGGACAGGCACATATCCGCATCGAGCCACCAGTTGTGTGCCAGTGCACTGCCGACTTCGGCATGGTTGGTCTTCAGCTGCGAATCTTCGGAAACGGTGAATTCATGCTGGCTGTCGAGGTTCGCCTGTCCCAGTATGTCCCTGTAGTTCGGAAAACGGGACATCAGAATCGGAATCCCGCAATCGTGGAACAGGCCAAAGGTGTAAGCATCGTCGGCATTGAATCCGGGTATATCAAGTTTGTGCGCCAACCAGGCGCAAAGCCGGGCCTTGCGTGCCGACGCATCCCAGAAACGTGTCAGGTGCGGCGTGTTGGGAAATTTTTCGCGCAGGATGATGCCGGCGATGGTGTGGCTGGAGGCCCTGAGGCCGAGAATTGTCAGCGCATCATGCACCGAACGCGCGCGCTGTGGGCGTGCAAAAAAAGGCGAGTTGGTTGTCTTGATGAGTCCTGCGGCGAGGGCGACGTCAGCGCTGATGATATTGCTCAGGCGATGGTAATCGGGTTCTTCTTTCTCCATTTCCGCCATGATTCGAACAAGGATATCCGGGCAAGGCGGGATGCCGATATCCAGTAGCGTGCGTTCAAGCAGCGGATCGTGTTTTTCGGACGCTGTGGATGAGCTATCAGTCATTTCCGTGTCGGGTGCGTGATAATATTACTGTTGATGACATATAAATCAGCAAGGTCGGAAAATAGCACACGTCCTGTTTCGCTGGCTATGAGTTTTCGGCATCGAAGGCGAATTCTGTCCGACAAATGCACAATCTTCCCGCTTTCGGGTGGAAAAGAATAATCAAAGCCCGGTAGGGTCCGGGCAGGAGAGATTCGCTTCGATGAAAAAATTCGAAACGTTCAATTCGGATGCGTCCGATATGGAACGGAATCACGGATACAGGCTGAAATTCCTGAACAGCGTGCTGATGCTCGATGGAGCGGCTGCTTTCCTGATGGGTTTCATGCGCTGGCAATCCAGCGCGGCAATGGGGATGATCGATTTCGGTTTCGCCGCGCTTTGTCTGGTCTTTCTTCTCTATCTGCGTCGACATCCGTACAAAGTCGAACAAATGGCCTCTGTCGCGCTGGTACTTACCTTCGTTCTGTTCCTGGCCATCTATGTAATGGCGCCCTACAACACCATGCGGCTGTCGCTCTTTTTCCTGCTGTTGTCCGGAGCGTTCTTTCTGAAAGGGCGCAATGCCGGGCGCATCTGGCTGGGCATCATCCTGTTGAGCATCGTGGCAGTTCATGCATTTCCGTATTTCGAGACGGGTTACTCCGGCAGCGACATCTTTTCCACTTGCCTCTATCTGATCGCGCTGTTCTTCATGCTCGAGAATTATCAGACTTTCAAAGACTCCGAATCCACAGGTGAAGGCGAACAGCAGGTGCTGCGCCTGACGGAACAGCGCTGGCGCCATGCGTTGGAAGGTTCCGGAGATGCAGTGTGGGACTGGACGCCTGAAACGGGAGAGTTTCACTATTCCAGGCGTTTCGCCGAGATACTGGGATATGACGATGGGGAATTCGGGGAGCATTCCGAGCAGTTCTTCAAGATCATCCATCCAGACGACGAGCTCAGGGTCAGGGATGAACTGCAGGACTATCTCAAGCGGAATGACGGGCACTGCGTTTTGGAAATGCGCGTGGCATGCAAGGATGGCAGCTGGAAATGGCTGCTCTGCCGGGGTACAGCGTTACGGCACGACGCGGCACACTTGCGCATGGTCGGAACGTTCACCGATATCACGCTGATCAAGCAGCACGAAAAGCAACTGGAGCACATCGCGCACTTTGATGCGCTGACCGGTATACCCAACCGCCTGCTGCTGGCCGACCGGCTGCAACAGGCATTGGCGCACAGCAAACGGGACGGGTCTATCCTGGCAGTCTGTTATCTAGACCTGGACGGGTTCAAATTCGTCAACGACACGATGGGCCACGAGGCGGGCGACAAGGTACTGGTCGAAGTGACCAGGCGCATCAAGTCATCGATCAGGGAAGACGACACGGTTGCGCGCCTTGGGGGCGACGAGTTTGCCGTGCTGCTACTCGGACTGCATGCCGCGGAAGAGTGCTCGGCCAGCCTGAACCGCCTGCTGGAGGCGATCAGCCAGCCGATCGAGATCAAGAGCAATCTGTTTGAAGTCAGCGCCAGCATCGGCGTCGCGACCTACCCCGGCGACGACCACGATGCCGATACCCTGTTGCGGCATGCGGACCAGGCGATGTACACCGCCAAACAGTCCGGCAAGAACCGTTACTATCGCTACGATGCCGAGAACGACCAGCGGGCACGCACTCATCACGAGCTGTTGCGGCGGCTCAAACTTGGAATGGAGAGCAGCGAGCTCGAACTGTATTACCAGCCCAAAGTCGACATGCGCTCGTTGCGTGTGGTCGGGGCGGAGGCCCTGATCCGCTGGCATGATCCGGAACGCGGAATGCTCGCGCCTTCCGAATTCCTGCACGAGATCGAGGGAACCACATTGGAAGTCGAGCTGGGCGACTGGGTTGTCGCGACGGCGCTCGTTCAGCTGGAGCTATGGCATGGCGCCGGATTGCCGATGGAGCTGAGCATCAATATCTCGGCCCGCCATCTGCAAGCGAAGGATTTCGCCTGGAAGCTGAAGCGCAAGATGCTGCGCTATCCGGATCTGCCTAAAGGCAGCCTGCAAGTCGAGGTTCTGGAGACGGCCGCACTGGAGGACATACCCAGGGTCAGCGACACCATCGAGCGTTGCCGCAAGCTGGGCATCAGCTTCGCGCTGGATGACTTCGGCACCGGCTATTCCTCGCTGTCCTATCTGGGGCGCCTGCCGGTCGATACGCTCAAGATCGACCAGTCCTTCATCCGGGACATGATGCACGACAAGGGCGACCGGGCGATCGTGCAGGGGGTCATCGCGCTGGCCAAGGCGTTCGGCCGCAGGATCGTGGCCGAGGGCGTGGAATCGGAAGAGCTGTTCCGCGAACTGGTGGAAATGGGCTGCGAATACGGGCAAGGCTACGGTATCGCCCGGCCCATGCCGGCGAGCGAGCTGCCCGCCTGGCTGGCAAAGTGGAACAGCGCGCCGTTCAGCTGAGCGGCGCCGATCCGGCGGATCGGGAAGGTCGCCGTTCGTCGCGGCCACCGACAGGACTCCAGGCCAGGGCAAACAAACCGCAAAATCTTCCGGACCCAAAGCCTGAAAGGGCGAAATGTGTCTGATCTTTCAATGTTCGTGAGGCTATAATTTGACCTATGTCGAACGAACCTAACATTCAACACCAGAACCATCATCAGGCTGTGCTGACTCTGTTGGAGAAGCGCAGAGTGACCGAAGAGATGGTGCACAAGCAGGACATGCCCCACCACGACCTGGTTGAGACACTGGTTCGGAAGCAGAACCTGGCGCGCATCCAGTTGCTGTTGAGCGAGATGGCATCCACCGAGATCGCCGGATTGCTGGAAGTGCTGCCGGACGCGGACCAAGTGTTCATCTGGGATCAGATCGACGAGCGGCGCAAGGAACAGGTGCTGCCGGATGTCTCTGCTTCCGTCCTTCATTCCCTCGGCAAACGGGCATTCAAGAATGACCGCTCCCGCATCAAGGCATTCGAACTGTTCGAAGGCCGCATGCGCGAGATACTCGTCAATACACAGAAAGACCTGACCAGCGCCAAGCCGATCTGGATAGACCTGGTCGACCCGTCGTTCGAGGAGAGGGCTTGGGTCGGCGAGGCTTACGGGATCGAGCTCCCCGATCCCGACCGGGTGAGCGATCTCGAATCCAGCGCGCGTTTCTACGTGGAAGAGAATGGCGAGATACACCTGCGTTCCGACTTCCTGCTCGACAAGGAAGATGTGTCGCGCAACGTGGGCGTGAACTTCATCCTGCATCAGGACATCCTGTTCTCGGTGCGCAAGGAAGAGCTGCCCGTGTTCCGCTTGCAGCGCCTGCGCGCCTTTTCGCAGCCCAACTATGTTTCTGATGCGCGCGATGTGCTGCTCGATCTCTACGCGGCGGACGTCGAATATTCGGCTGACGCGCTGGAAGATGTCTACCAGGGACTGGAGCGGGTCGGCAGCCATGTGCTGAGCAAACAGATGACCGACGAAGAGGCGGCCAGGATGCTGGCGGATATCGGCCAGGAGGAAGACCTGAACGGACGCATCCGCCGCAATGTGCTGGATACCCGCCGCGCCGTGTCCTTCCTGATGCGCAGCCGGGTCATCGAGCGCCACCAGCTGGACGATGCGCAGCAGATCCTGCGCGACATCGAATCGCTGGACGGGCACACCACCTTCCTGTTCGGCAAGATCAACTTCCTGATGGACGCCACCGTCGGCTTCATCAACATCAACCAGAACAAGGTCATCAAGCGGCTCACGGTGCTCAGCGTCGTGTTCATGCCGCTGAACGTGATCGCCGGCATCGGCGGCATGTCAGAGTTCTCCATGATGACGCAGGGCATCCCCTGGCCGATCTCCTACGCCGCGTTTACCGTCGGCATGGTGATCGTCGCGTGGATCACATTCGAATTGCTGCGCCTTGCAGAGAAGCGTGAGAAACTGCGGCTGAACAAATAAAGCGCTACCGATCGGGCAGGCGGCGCGCAAAGGCGTTGAACATCGCCAGGACGGGAACAAGGACCAGCAGGGGCAGGATCAGGAACACGGGCGTCCAGGGGCTGGTCGGCGGCGGCACGAAATCCAGGCTGAGCCATCCGTAAGCAAGCAGAAAAATTCCGAACGCAAAAAGCAGCTTGCCGCCGTACGCGTTGATCTCGTACCAGTTATGCTGCGAGGCGAACGCCTTCCTGACGCGGATCCCATATAGCCTGTTCATCGGGACTTTCTTCAGGATCAGGGGAATGGAAGTCAGGGTCATCAGCAACCCGATTCCGCAGTGGACATACGGTATTGGAACGATCATGGACGCGCCCCCATAGAATTTCGGTCTGGCCGGCAATCGGCCGACCGGGTTTTACCAACTTCTTTCCGCTCAGGGAATATCGGCATCCGGCATGCGATCCAGGATGACAATGGTCTTGGCCAGCATGCCGCGTGCTTCGCGGTGCCTGTCATAGTAGCGCGGGTTGGGCACCATGGCGGCGAGTTTGGCCGCCTGCTCCGGGCTGAGCAGCGCGGCGCTGACGCCGAAGTAATGCCGCGCGGCGGCCTCTGCGCCGAACACGCCTTCGCCCCATTCGCTCACGTTCAGGTAGATCTCGAAGATGCGCTGCTTGTCCATCACCGCCTCCAGCATCAGTGTGATGACGGCTTCCTCAGCCTTGCGCCACGGCGTGCGCTTGGTGGAAAGGAACAGGTTCTTGGCCAGTTGCTGGCTGATGGTGGAACCGCCCGCAACGATCCTGCCCTTTTTCCTGTTCTTCTCGTAAGCCTTGGCGATACCTTCCCAGTCGAAGCCTTCGTGATCCACGAACTTTGCATCTTCCGAAGCGATCAGCGCGCGTTTCAGGTTGTCGGATATCCGGTCATAAGGTACCCACTTGTACTGCAGCTCTGCTTTCGGGTTCTTGTCCTGCATCACTTCCAGGCGGTCTTCCATGAAGGCGCTGGTGGCAGGATTGAATTTGATCCACCAGCAGACATGGGCGAACAGCCACAGCTGATACAAGACCAGCAGCAGGAACAGCCCCAGCAGGATGCGCCAGAAAAGACCTTTCGTCTTCTTCATGTGCGCAATTTCGCCAGCACAGGCTGGGTGTCCGGGCGGATATTGCGCCACAGGTAGAAGGCTTCAGCCGCCTGTTCCACCAGCATGCCGAGTCCGTCCGAGACGATCGCGGCACCCTGCTTGCGGGCATAGGCCATGAACGGGGTCTCCCGTCCGTACATCATGTCGTAAGCGAGTGCACCGGGCTTGAACAAGCCATCCGGCAACGGCGGCAGTTCATCTTTCAGGCCGCTGGAAGTGGCATTGATCACGAGGTCGTATTTCCTGCCTGCGAGGTCTTCGTATTTGCGGGCGTATACGG
>DAIDAJ010000117.1 GCA_027310665.1 Sideroxydans sp.
CATAGACCGCTGCTTGTCCTGAAGCTCACAGGAGCATCACCGCGGTTTCCTCCCTTGGTGCTTGTCAGACGCCTGCCCGCATAGGGTTGCGGTATCATCATGGCTACGTGTTTGAGGGCAGGCATCTGACAACCCTTAACAGGAACGGCCCTTCGAGGGTATCCTGCAATTATTGAGTTTCAGCAATGAAGAAGGGGCAGTATGAAGTGGATTGTGTGGGTTATTGCTGGCTGTTTTGTTCTGCTAGGAACAACGCATGCTGTGAGTTTTGACTGTAGCAAAGCAACTACGAAGATCGAGAAGATCATCTGCAGCGATAGTGAACTTTCCAAACTTGACGATCAGCTAAGCTCAACCTACAAAACTTCCTTGCAAGAGGAGAGTGATGTCTATGCAATCCGACATGGCCAAAAGGAGTGGATGAAAGCTCGCAATGCCTGTCAGGATGTTGCTTGCATTAAGCTGGCATATGAGAAGCGCATCACCGATTTAACTCTGATCTCTAATTCCCAGAATGCTGCAATTGACAGAGTAAGCCCCCTTCTTGGGGTTTGGAGCATTCCCCAGCCTAGTTATTTCGACGACATCAAGTTGGTAATTCAACCTAAATGGATTGACTACGGTAGATGTGCACGAATGAATTACCTTGTCGTTTACCAAAAAGATGATTTATTTTTGCTTGATGTCCAAGCCCCCAGATCGTGCTTGCACATAGATCAAGAGGCAATGTTTCTTGCGCTGACTGTTTCCGGGGATAGGATGGTATTCAGGAGCTGCGAGTCAAATTCAACCTTCGAGAAGCTGAAAGAAAATAGTAAAGATGTACTTAATTATTGCTCTCCACAAGTAGTACATAGGGACAGCAGTGAGCCAAGTATAGTTGACCGCCAATCTTTGGAGGCAGAACACAAAGGCGGGTGTAAGAAGAAGGTATTATTGTCAGACGACCAGGCTGAGCTCTACAGGTCTATTGATTTTAATAAGACAGATTCAGCGCTAAAGCTCATTGAGAGCGGTATGAATGTCCAGTTCTTCGGGCCTTGGGAAAGCTCGCCTCTTGGGTTGGCGTTGGCACAAGGCAATCTAACGGTTATTAGGGCATTACTAAAGGCCGGTGCTGATGCCCAACACACATACTGCGATAACATTTCACCGTTTGCATTAATTGATACAACTCCAAGTGGCAAACGTGATCAATTGCTAATTACTCAAGCGTTACTTGATGCACATGCTGATGCGAATAATCAATTTGGATATCCGTCCCCGCTGGAAAGTGCATTATGGACAAAAAAATATGATGTGGCGGATATCCTATTGCGAAATGGGGTAAATATTGATGGACTCGACAAGACAGGCGGAACACCGCTGACTGATGCCCTGAAGCTGCCTCTACGTGACGAGCAAGTTAGATATTTGCTTGACCATGGTGCGAATCCCAACGTTCGCAATAAAAAAGGCGAAACACCTTTATCCCTGTCCGTATCTATCCTTAGCACACCTATAATTGTAAGACTGTTGATTGATCACGGCGCACGAGTTAATGACAAGGTTGACGGAAAAACGGCGCTCGAAATTGTCGAAGGACGCATGTCTAAAGAGGTTAATGCTGCCGATCAGTCAGTAATTGAGATGCTCAAGAAGGCTTCTGTATCACAACATACACCCTAATTGAGTGCTCGTTAAAATCAAAGCAACGTCCGTTATCGGGGAGCTCGTATGACCGGTATGGGTTAGCAAGGGACCTTTAGTCGTCATCAAAACGCTGCCAGGCAGCGACCGCTTCTGCGTCGGAAGCGGACATCATCCCGGCGTACATAGACATCCATTTCAGCAAACCGGGGATGTTTCTAATGGCCGGAAGCCGCCAGCCACGCTTGGCGCACCTGACTTTCGATAAATAGCCATAATTTGGAAAGTCTGGCGTATTCTTGGCCTTCCCTGTTCGCGAATAAATCGATCTGCAAATCAACCTGGATGGCCACTGCCTGATATTTACCCAGTCGGTATCGGTTTCGCGGATCGATCTCATGATTCGGACAGGAGGGGCGCATCTTGTATACTTCCCTTTCCATAAATCTCATCGTTACTCCCCATGTCCGCGACCACCCAATCCCGAACTGCCGCTCATGAACTGATCGACTTCATTGACGCAAGCCCCAGTCCCTGGCATGCAGTGGCGAGCGCCGAGGCGCGCCTGCGGGCCCATGGTTTCACCAGGCTTGAAGAAAGTGATCGATGGCAACTTGCGGCTAATGGACGCTATTACGTCGTGCGTGGCGGTGCATCGATGATTGCATTCGTGCTGGGCAGCCAGCCCATGGCCGAAGCCGGTTTTCGCATCGTCGGCGCCCATACTGATTCGCCCGGCCTCAGGCTCAAGCCGAAGGCGGCCATGAGCGGCGACGGTATCTCGCGGCTCGGCGTCGAGGTGTACGGCGGACCGATATTGGCGACGTTCACCGACCGGGACCTGAGTCTGGCCGGCCGTGTCGTGTTGCGCACGGCCGAGAATCAGGAAACGCGGTTGCTGCGCTTCGAGCAACCACTGGTGCGGCTTCCCAATCTGGCCATACATATGAACCGTGAGGTGAACGAGCAAGGCTTGAAGCTCAACAAGCAAACAGAATTGCCCCTGATCCTGGGCCTGATGAGCGAAGGCGATAATGCCGAAACGCAATTGCGCAAGCTCCTGGCTGACGCTGTGCAGGGCGATGCGGCGGATCTGCTGAGCTGGGAATTGACAGTTTATGACGTGCAAAAAGGCTGCCTGTGGGGAGCAAACAACGAGTTTATTGCCGATAGCCAATTGGACAACCTTGCATCCACGCACGCCGGACTCTCTGCGCTGATTGGGACGAAACAGCCTGATGCCACCTGTGTGGCGGCCTTCTTCGATCACGAGGAGGTAGGTAGCGAGAGCGCCACCGGGGCAGGCGGCAGTTTCGTGATGGATGCGCTGCACCGCATCAGCCTCCAGACTGGATTGGATGAAGAGGATAGACGACGTGCTGTTGCGCGCAGTTTCTTCATCAGCGCTGACATGGCACATGCCTACAATCCGAACTTCCCTGGAGCCTACGAACCTGGGCATAAAGTGGCGGTGAATGGCGGCCCGGTCATCAAGACCAACGTGAACCAGCGCTACACCACCAATGCCGAGACTGCGGCACGTTTCATGAAGCTTTGCGAAAAGGCAGGCGTGCCGTACCAGCAGTATGCGCATCGTAGCGACCTGGGTTGCGGCAGTACCATCGGTCCGATGATCGCGGCCCAGTTGGGCGTCGCAAGTGTGGACGTTGGTTCGCCAATGTGGGCGATGCACAGCGCGCGCGAAAGCGCCGGAGTTCATGATCACGCCTATATGATTGCGGCCCTGACAGCGGCTTTCGGAAGTTGAAACAGCGATCGGCCGGATTGCTGCAGGCGACGTCCGGACAGATGCGTCCTAACCGATGATCCCGATCAGACCCTGCCGTATCTCCCGGATGACCGATGTTGAAAAATGAGGGTCGACCTTATCAAGGGCCATCACGACCAGCGATCCGACTATCAAGGGCTGAACGAAAATGAGCGCGAGTACGGCAAAGGTGGAAAGGAAGAGCCGTATGTATTTCCCGGAACGATAATAATCCCTCAGTCGGGTCAGGATGGCGACGATGCGTTTGCGCATCAACATGACCTCGCTGACCATCAGGAAAAACGCCAGGACGAAACCGGCCATGATCGCGATATAGAGCTCTATGTTCATGATTTCCTTTCGGGGCGCATGGCTGTAATTGCGCGTTCGCTATAACAGCCGCCAGCCGGTTCAATTATCCACAGGAGCCTCAGCACGACGAAATCCCCACGATTTCCGCCCGGCGGCTGCAATTGTTCCATACGGCGCACGCTAGCCCCATATCTCCTGTTTGTCATATTTCAGAAACATTCCATGCTTAACATTACCGTAATAAATTCCGGGGATGGCATTTTGCTTCGAATCTCGAACGGCAGGTGATCTCCCCGGCGTTTCCGCCAAATGAAACAAGTGGCCAATCGCCGGCCGGGTTCAAGAAAAAATGTTGCAACATGCAAGCGGATCTCCAGGTGCAAACGCCGCCAAGTCTATCCTGCTGATCGAAGACGATCCGATGATAGGCCAGAGCCTGATCCGGGCACTGAACGATATTGGCATGAAGGTCGACTGGGCACGGGACGGCATCAAGGGGCAGGCGCTGATCGCGTCGGGGGGCCATGAGCTTGTCCTGCTCGACCTGGGGCTGCCCGGAAAGTCGGGCATGGATGTTTTGAGGGCGATGCGTGCCTGTGGAGATCGCACTCCCCTGTTCATCATTACCGCAAGAGATGAAATCGACGACCGGGTGATCGGCCTCGACGAAGGAGCCGACGATTACCTGGTCAAGCCGTTCGGAGTCAAGGAACTGGTGGCCAGGATACTCGGCGTTCTGAGGCGAAGCGGCAACAACACGCAGACATTGCTGGGCAGCGCGGAGATCACGATAAACACGACGACCAAGGAAGCGACTTACCGCGGGAAGACCCACTTGCTGTCGGCGCGAGAATTCGCGCTGCTGCACGCGCTCATCGAATATCCGGGAATGATCCTGTCACGCAGCCAGATCGAGGAACGCTTGTATGGCTGGAACGAGGACGTGGAAAGCAACGTCGTCGAAGTGCTGATCCACGCGGTGCGGAAAAAGTTCGACAACGAGATCATCCGCAACGTGCGCGGCATCGGCTGGATGGTGACCAAGCACACGCCATGATCTCACTGAAACGACAACTTATCGTCTGGGCGCTCGGGCTTTTCACGGTGGTGGGATTGCTGGCCGGGGGGATCTCCTATCTGCTCGCGCTGCAGGATGCCAACGTGCTGCTCGACCACCAGCTGCTCCTGGTTGCCGGGAGTATCGACGAGGGTTCCCAGTTGCCCGCGATGCAGGCCAAATTCCTCGGCGAAAGCAGGGAAGAGCAGGAATCCGATTTCGTGATCCAGGTCTGGTATGGAAGCGAAAAGGTGCGTTCCTCCCACCCGGACTTCGACCTGGCGGAAGGGACTGGCACGGGTTATTCGAATATGTCGCTGCACGGCCAACGATGGAGGGTGTACACCGCCGTGTACCCGGATCGCACGGTGCAGGTTTCACAATCGCACGAGGTTCGCCGCAAGATCGCCACCAGTGCGGCATTGCGCGCTTTGCTCCCCATTGCAGGGTTGTACCCGTTGTCGTGGATACTGGTCGTGTTCGGGGTCAGCCGTATCTTCAAGCCACTGGCCGAGGTTGCCAAGGCGGCGACGCAGCGCGATGCCTCCAGCCTCGATCCGCTCCCGATGGAACATATTCCGGCAGAAGTCGCGCCTCTGATTACCGAAATGAACGGCCTGATCCGGCGCGTCAGGGAAACGATAGATGCACAGCGCCATTTCATGCTGGATGCCGCGCATGAACTGCGCACCCCGCTTGCCGCGCTTCAATTGCAGATCGAGAACCTGTCCCAGAGTCGCTCGCAGGACGATCTTGAAGTGCGGATCGCAGAATTGAAATCGGGCATACAGCGTGCCTCGCATCTGGTCGGGCAATTGCTGCACATGGCCCGCTACGGGGCCGAAAAGCAGACGATCCGGGCCGATCTGGATCTGGGGAAACTTGTGAAGTCCTGTATCGCCGACTTCATTCCCATTGCCGAAAAGCGCCGCATCGATCTCGGCATGATCCACGATGAACCTGCGGTGATACGGGCAAATGCGGGCGATCTTCGCATCCTGTTCAACAACCTTCTGGACAATGCCATTCGCTACACGCCGGAAGGGGGGCGGATCGACGTCAGCGTTGCCGTGGCGAACCAGAGGGCAAGCGTCGAGATACTGGATAACGGCCCCGGGATTCCTGAGGAACTGCTGCCGCGCGTGTTCGACCGCTTCTTCCGGGTCGGCGGCCACGAGATCGAAGGCAGCGGCATCGGGCTGGCCATCGTGAATGCGATTGCGAGTCAGGAGTCCGCGGAGATCAGGTTAAGCAACAGGCAGGACAGGAGCGGCCTGCTTGCGAAAGTCTCTTTCAGCCTGCCCGTGATGCCCGCCTGACCGGACGGACTATGGAAACGCCGATTAAGCCCGTTCGCCCTGAGCTTGTCGAAGGGCAGAGTCCGCAATCTGCTTGATTGTGCGTCGTCGTCCATTCATGGTTCGACAAGCTCACCACGAACGGAGGACTTAATCGGCGTTTCCCTAAATAAAAAATAAAGCACTTCAGCCGCTTGTGCGGAATCTTTCGACCGGATTACCGACAATTAAGGAAAGTGTCATAAATATTTCACCTTGATTTAAGTCTGCCTGCGTACTTTGCGCCCTCGCCAAGTCAGCCGTTGAGCAACTGCTTGATGCAAGCGCCGATTTAATACAATTTTTCAGGAGGAAGAGATGCAAGTCAGATTTGAATTCAAGATGAAACACCTCACGCATTTGATATTGTGTGCAGCACTGGCAACCGCCGCGCAAGGATCTTTCGCCGACGACGTTGTCGATCTGGGTACAGTGCAGAATACTGCAGGCGCCGACGATTCCGCGAAAGCCAAGGATACCGCATCCTATCAGGCGCCGACAAAAGGCTCCCTGGTTGCGACCCAGCCTCAGTCCGTGATCAGCCAGCATTACATCCAGGAAAACGCCGCGCCAAGTTCCAACTATTCCGACATCGTCAATATCGCGCCCAGCGTGTTCAGCGTCGATCCCAACGGCCCCGGCCTGATGGAAACCCAGAGCCTGACCATGCGCGGCTTCCAGAACGGACAATATAACGTCACCTTCGACGGGATTCCCTGGGGCGACTCTAACGATTTCACGCAACACACCACGTCCTATTTCATGCAGCAGGACATCGGCAATGTCGTCGTCGATCGCGGTCCGGGCGATGCCAGCAATATCGGCAATGCCACGTTCGGCGGCACGATTGCCGTCAATTCCAAGGACCCGATGCAGGAAGCGAACACCAATCTCTACGCCTCCCTCGGCAGTTTCAATACACGCCTGTTCGGCGCTCAGCTGGATACCGGCGTCTTGAAGAACGACGGCGATGCCAGTGCGTTCGTTGATTACAAGAATCTGACTTCGGACGGCTATTTGACCAATGCCGGCCAACGCCGCGAAAACATCTTCTTCAAATACTCCAGGCCAATCTCGGACAATACGGTACTGACCTTTGTGACGATGCAGAACAAGCTGCACCAGAACGTGGCCCTGGGTACGACCGCGGCCAACATTCAGAAATACGGACCGAATTTCGGGCTG
The DNA here is from genome assembly GCA_027310665.1 of Sideroxydans sp. Taxonomy (GTDB): domain Bacteria; phylum Pseudomonadota; class Gammaproteobacteria; order Burkholderiales; family Gallionellaceae; genus Sideroxyarcus. Next base: position 7,289 of record DAIDAJ010000117.1, read on the forward strand.
AACAACGATCCGACCAGCCAGGCATACTTCGGATACAACTACGACAACATCACTTCCGACTTCGAATACCTCGACCTGAAATCCCAGCAGGGCGATCTGACGATAGACAACAAGCTCTACACCTATGCTTATTATCACGATGGCTTCAACGGATTGGATCCGGGTCTTGGTGCGCCGAACGGCACGACTTACGGCCCGAACAATGTACCCGGACAGATGATGACCATGAACTACCGGTCTGTCGGCGACATGTTGCGCATGTCCCAGGCGATGGGGGCAGGCAAGCTGGATTTCGGGGCATGGGTCGATTACCAGACCAACAACCGTTGGCAGAAGGAAGTCGACTTTTCGCTGGGCCAGGCGATCAACCCGGCGGGCGGAGGCGTGAACGGCATAGACCGGAACATGACCGACACCCTGACGACCATCCAGCCCTATGTGCAATATGAGTGGAAAGCATCCGACGCGCTGACCGTGACGCCGGGCCTGAAGTATGTATCCTTCAACCGCACCATCGATGCAACGGTGAACCAGGGAGCAACCGGTGCTCCGTTGAGTTCTTCGCAGACCTGGACCAAAGCGTTGCCCACATTGACCGCCCATTACATGATTCAGCCGGAGTGGTCGGCTTATGCACAATATGCCCAGGGCATGCTGGCACCGAACATCAACGCGTTCTATCCGGCCAAAGGCACGACAGCGACGATTCCTTCGCAACTGTCTCCCGAGCAATCGACGAACTACCAGCTCGGCACGACCTGGGCCAGCAAGCGCCTGACCCTGTCGGGTGATGTCTATGTGGTCGACTTCTCCAACCAGAACACCGGTACGCCTTGCGGCATCTACACCTGCTATAACAATACGGGTGGAGTGAAGTACAACGGCGTCGAAGGCGAAGGCACTTATGTCCTGGGCTCGGGAATGAGTTTCTACGGCAACTATGCCATCAACAACTACTCGATGAGCACCGCTGGCTCGGTATTGCAGAATGTGCCCAAGGACACCGCGACCGCAGGCCTGATCTACAACCAGGGGCCGGCTTACGCTTCCCTGATCGCGAAGGAGGTCGGGCAGCGCTATAGCGGCGTGGATGCAAACAACAATGCAATCCCGTTTGCGAGCTACACCATCGTGAATTTCGCTTCCAGCTACACATTCAGCAAGGATGACGGCTTGGGCAAAAACACCAAGGTGGGATTCCAGATCAACAACCTGTTGAACAAAAATAATATCTTCGCATCGTTTGCCAATGATGCAAACGGCAACCCGATGTTCTACGCAGTACCGACGCGCAGCTTCATGGTGTCGCTGTCGGCCGATATGTAGTTTCCGACCAACCAAGCCATGGGGAAGCTCGTCTCCCCCATTACCAATTTAGAGATCATGAATATTTCACACATACTTGAACTTGCAAACGACTCCGGCGGCACGCTGTACCTGATGCTGCTGCTGTTGCTGATCGCGCTCACCGTGATCATCGAACGCACCCGCTATCTTTCCAACATGCAGCATGGCGGCGAGCAAATGATCGCGATGCTGAAGGAAGGGGCGAACAAGGCGACGCTGGCCCTGCCGGAAAAGCTCGCGCAACTGCCGCATGCCAACCTGTTCACCACCCTGCAGAACGAGCCGGTCAGCAATGCAGACCGCGCCACTCTCGACGGCCATCTGGAAGAGGCGATCATGCACGATGTGCCCACGCTCGACCGTTCGCTGTGGATGCTCGACACCGTGATCACGCTGGCGCCGCTGCTGGGTCTGTTCGGCACCATCGTCGGCATGTTCAACGCGTTCCATGCGCTGGGCGATGTCCAGAACGACGCCACGCAGGTGACGGGCGGTATCGCCGAGGCGCTGATCGCCACGGCATCCGGCCTGTTCATCGCGATGATCGGCCTGGTGTTCTTCAATGCACTGAATACCCGGGTGCGCATCATCTTGCACCAGCTGGAAACGATCAAGATCATGCTGCTGAACCGGCACGACCAATTCAGGACCCAGGCAGCACCGACCCGCTGTGCGGTCGAAGTGATTCACACGCAGGCGAGGGCATGAGATGAGGTATCTGGAAACACGCAAGGCCAGGATAGAGATCATTCCGATGATCGACATCATGCTTTTCCTGCTGGTCTTTTTTGCGATGCTCACGTTGCGCATGATCCCGAGTTCCGGTCATGTGACCCGGCTGCCGACGAGCTCCACTGCCGTCGCGATCCCGCATCCGAAGTTGCTGGTCGAGATCAATCCCGACGGATCGTTGCAGGTGGAAAACCGCACCCTGGCGCCCGCGCAATTGACCGAACTGCTGCACCAGCGCGACAGCAGCAAAACCGCGGTGACGATCGCCGGTAGCGATACCTCGTCGCTGCAGCAGGTCATGACGGTCATCGACGCGATCAAGGCTGGCGGAGCAACCGAAGTCGGCCTCGCCACCCGCACCACCGCGGGCAAATAAATCGTGGCGAACAGTCGATATCAGTTTCAGGCCCTGGGGCTGGCAGCCGTGATCGAATTCGGGCTGCTGGCGGGGGCGGCTTTCGCGCTGACCAGCACGTCCTCGATGAAGCCCGTGCTATCCGGCTCCGAGACCATCACGCTGGTGAGCCAAGACCAGCCGCCGCCTGTTCCGAAGCCGAAGCCGCAAGTGCAGCCGCAACCCAAGGCACAACCGAAACCGCAAGTGGTACCCGAAGAGCCGAAGCCGGAATTGCCGCAGGTCGCGGAAGCGCAGGCGAATGCATTTACGGAACCGACTCCGCCTCCGCCGGTCGCCGTGGCAGGCAATGCCGAACCCAGCGCGGAATATGCGGCGAAGGTCCGGGCCGCGGTGCAGGCGGCGCAATTCCTTCCTCCGGCAGCCTACAGCCTGCATTACACGGGACGGGTGAAGGTGGAATTCCACATGCGCGACAAGGTGCCGAGTGCGGTACGCTTGCTGGTTGGCAGCGGTATCGGCATGATAGACCGGGTCGCGTTGCAGTCTGTGCAAAACGCGAAGTATCCGGAGCCTCCGCCCGAGATTCAGGGCAGCGATCATGTCTACCAGGTCTGGGTCGAGTTCAGCCGCGAATAGCAGGCTACCGGCAATCTAAATTCAGTGGAAGGTTCCATGTTCAGCTTATCCGGCATTTCATTCTGCCGTCCGCTCTCCATGATTGCGGCAGCGGGTCTGCTGTCCGCTTGCGCGGCGACCGACAGGCAGATGCCGACCCCCATACGCACAGCCTATGTCGTGATGGGAGAGAGCGGTGTGTCGGTTGCACGGCTGCTGACGACGGATGCGCAATGTCCGGCCATTCGCTTCGATGATCGCGAAGCGAGGATGGACCTGCGCGGAGCGCCGGGATCGGTGCCATTGCGCCCCACGATATCGGCGCCAGCCGATTCGAAGGCGTCGGATTTCCCGATCCGCGTTTGCGAGAAATCGATTCCGCCCGGCACCTGGAAGGCGAACATCGGTGATATTGCATTGCCGCTCCCCGCCGCGGAAATCAAACGGATCGTCGTGATCGGTGACACGGGTTGCCGCCTGAAGAAAAGCGAAGCCGCCTATCAGGCCTGCAACGATGCGAAACAATATCCATTCGCAAAAGTGGCGGCGGCGGCCGCAAACTGGAAGCCCGACCTGGTGATCCATGTGGGCGATTTCGAATACCGGGAAAATGAATGTCCTGCCGGCAACCCGGAATGCGCGGGCAGCCCGTGGGGTTACGGCTGGGACACATGGCAAGCCGATTTCTTCGATCCCGCAGCAACGTTGCTGAAAGCGGCACCCTGGGTGATGGTCCGCGGTAATCACGAATCCTGCGTGCGCGCCGGACAGGGCTGGTGGCGCATGATCGATCCGCGCCCCTTGCTGCCGGGGCGCGATTGCAACGATGCAGCCAATGATGGGACGGGCGACTACAGCGATCCTTATGCGGTTCCGCTCGGCGACGATGCGCAGTTGATCGTGCTGGATACTTCAAATACTTCTTCGGGCGTGATCCCCGAAGGAGATGTTCGCCAGGTCAAATATCGCGACATGTATGGCAAGCTTGAGACGCTGTCGCAGCGAGCGTCCTATAACATTGTGGCGAACCATCATCCGATACCCGGCTTCTTCGCCAGCCAGGACAAGCAGGGCAAGGTGACCGTGTGGCCCGGCAACCAGGGTGTGCAGTCCGTGTTTGGCGCCATCAACCCGTTGATCATGCCACCGCGCATCAATGCCCTGCTTTCTGGCCATGTCCACCTGTGGCAGGAAGTCAGCTTCTCCAGTCCCCACCCGACGCAATTCATCGCGGGATTTTCGGGAACCATGGAAGACGTGGTGCCGCTGCCAGTCGAGCTTCCGCGCGGCGCCACACCGGCATCGGGAGCCGTGGTTGAACACCACAGTTCATGGGCGGGCGGTTTCGGCTTCATGACGATGGAGCGCACAGGCACCAACCAGTGGGAGGTCAAGGTGTGGGATACCGCCGGACATCAAGTCAATTCCTGCAGCATGAATGGCAGCCATTCAGCCTGTGAACAGGTGCAGGTCAAATAGCAATCCGATCTTCTGATGATGAATTCTTTTTTGGGAAACATGACGCATATCAAAACACTGATTCGAGCAATTTTCTTTGTTTGCCTGTTGGGCAGTTTTTCAGCCCAGTCGGCTCAACCCGCTGCAACCATCAAATTCAAACTGGTCAATCGCTACCATGTTGGCGGCGATGAAAAATGGGATCTGCTCGCTTTCGATGCACAGCGTCATCGCCTGTTTATCAGCAGGTTCACTCATGTTCAGGTTGTTGATATGGACTCAGGAAAAGTAATTGGAGAAATTCCCGGTACGGACGGCGTGCATGGCATCGCACTCGCGGATGATTTGAATACCGGGTTTACCAGTAACGGCAAAAGCAACTCAGTCACGGCATTCGATCTGACCACGCTGAAGGTTATTGCAACCATCAATATTTCCGGTTTGAATCCGGATGTGATTCTGTACGAACCGAAATCAAAACATATTTTCACTTTCAATGGCCGCTCGGCCAACGCCACAGTAATTGATGCGCTATCGCTCAAGGTAATCGATACGATTGCTTTGCCCGGGAAGCCGGAACTGGCAGTCAGCGACAATACGGGCAAGGTATTTGTGAATATCGAAGATAAAAATGAAATCGCTGTTATTGATAGTGGCTCCAACAAGGTTCTCGGGAGTTACACTTTGGGCAATGGAGTCGAGCCTACCGGGTTGGCAATCGATCTCCAGCATGACCGGCTGTTCTCGGTTTGCGCCAACAGAAAAATGGTCATACTGGATTCTGTAACCGGAAAAATTATTTCCGAAGTCGCCATTGGCGAAGATCCCGACTCGGCGGCATTTGACCAAGACTTGGGAATCGCTTTCAGCTCGAACGGAGACGGAACATTGACCGCAGTCAAAGAAGATGATCCGGACCATTTTTCCGTAATGAACAATATCAAGACGCAAAAGGGGGCGCGGACTATGGCTTATGATGCGATCAACCATCGTGCCTATCTTGTGACGGCTTCATTTGGCAAGACTCCGCCAGCATCGGCAGAGCAGCCGAAACCGAGGCCGGCAATCATTCCGGACAGTTTCGTTGTGCTGGTCATTTCATCGTATCCTTGATGTATCGAGAATCAATTAATTGTGCTGAATCCCCATGAACAATTCCGCTGAACACACCTTGAGCAAGGTTCCGGAAGTTACCTTGATTTTCTGGATGATAAAGATCGCAGCCACCACACTGGGCGAGACCGGCGGCGATGCAGTATCCATGTCGATGAACCTGGGCTACCTTATCGGGACCGCAATCTTTGGGGCGGTGTTTCTCATCGCTGTTCTCGCCCAGATCATGGCGAAAAGCTTTCACCCGTTTCTGTACTGGGCAACCATCATCGCGACGACAACCGTCGGGACGACCCTGGCCGATTTCGCAGACCGTTCGCTGGGTATCGGCTATGCAGGAGGATCGACTTTGCTGTTTGCCCTTTTGATGGGCTCACTGGTCGTTTGGCACAGATCGCAGGGTTCTGTTTCGATTGCGACGGTGAGCACCCCGAAAGTTGAGATGTTCTATTGGATAACAATCATGTTTTCTCAGACCCTGGGCACCGCACTGGGAGACTGGACGGCCGACACCGCAGGATTGGGATACGGCGGCGGGGCGCTGATCTTCAGCACCCTGCTGGGATTGGTGGCCGCAGCCTACTACTGGACAAGTATCTCCCGGACTGTGCTGTTCTGGGCTGCCTTCATTCTTACCCGGCCGCTGGGGGCTGTCGTGGGCGATTTTCTCGACAAACCGATGAATGCGGGCGGCCTTGCACTGAATCGGTATTCAGCCTCGGCAGTGCTCATGGCGATAATGATCACCTGCATCCTGCTTTTCCGGCAGCGTGCCGGAAAGGCTTGAGGGATAACTTGGTAAATTCTTACCCTCATCCCAGCCCTCACCCGGAAGGAGAGAAGGAAGCAGACTTAATCGGCGCATCCCTGGAAGTGTCCTTAAGTTTCTCTTAAGTCTGCAAAACATATCTTGTAGCCTCTGAATATGCTCGGCTTATGAAGCGGAGCGGCGGGTTAAGATGAGCAAGTATTCCCGACATGGGTTCGCAAGAAAATGGCGAAAAATTTCCAAATGAAGCTGCAGACATTGTTCTCGTTCGTGCTTGGCATGGGCATGGGCATGGCAGGCTGTGCTTCATACCATCCATTGCCGTTGGACGACAAGGTCACGTTGGAGGCGTCTGCATCGCACCTTACGGTCGACGCAAAATCCTTGCCGTTTCATGTCTTGTCCACTCACAAGTTCGATCCGTCGGATGGATGGGACATGACCGAGGTGGCCATGCTGGCTGTGGCCAATAACCCCAATCTGAAACTTGCGAGAGACGATGCAAAGATCGGTCATGCGCAAGCAGTTGCTGCAGGACTATTGCCGGACCCCCAAGTCAATCTCTCCAGAGATATTCCGGTCCAATCCGCACCAGGCGTTTTCAAGGCATTTGGCGCCGGCGTAGGGTACGACCTTGGAAGTTTGGTGACTCATGCTGCAAGTTCGTCTGCAGGGCGATTTGAAAGTCAAAAAACCGATCTCAATCTGCTGTGGCAGGAGTGGCAGGTGGTGGCGCAGGCGCGCCTTTTGTTTTCCCGTGCAGTTGCACAGGAAAACCTGTTGCTTTGGCTGGCCGATAACCAGAATTTGCTGGCCAGCCGGTACGCGAACGCAAAATCGGCTTTGAATGACGGAAACCTTACCAGCGATGCATTAAATTCAACGCTATCGGCCTGGCAAGACATCTCCAGACAAGCCAACGAGCTGGAGCGGCAGCAGTTGCAGACCCGCAATGACCTGGATGCGTTGCTTGGGCTTGCGCCCGGAATGGACCTTAAGCTCGTAGATGACGAAGCGCTGGGCATACCGGATGAGCATGAAGTCGATCAGGCATTGACAGAATTGACCGAACGCCGTCCCGATCTGCTGGCGCTGAAGGCAGGCTATGCCGCAGAAGACGCTCGTTACCGGCAGGCCATTCTGGCTCAATTCCCGCCATTCAACCTGGCCATCAACCGTACGCGCGACAACACAGGTGTAAACATGCAAGGATTTGCATTGTCTTTTGCACTGCCCATTTTGAACGGCAATCGCGGCAACATCAGAATCGAGGAGGCAACCCGCCAACGATTGCGCGATGAGTATCAGATAAGACTCAATTCGGCTTATGCGGAAGTAAAACGGCTGGTAGTGGATAGCGGTCTGCTTGCGTCGCAATTGCAGATGTCCGAAGCCGGATTGCTCACGTTCGATGAAACCGCAACCAATGCTGCACAAGCCCTGGCCCAAGGTGATCTGGATGGAAGCGGCTACGCAATTTTCCAGTCCTCTCGTATCGCCAAGCATGTCGAGGTCACCAATCTGCGGCAGGCGTTGCTGGAGAATCGCATAGCCCTGCTTACATTGCTGGGCGGAAATTTTGATACCCGGAGTGGAATTGAAGAGAGGCATCCATGAACATGAGAATTCTCACCGCATGGCTGTTGCTGAGCCTGTGCAACGCAGTGCTGGCAGGAGAACAAGATGGCGTAAGCGCCCTGGTGCAAACCACCGCACCGCGCCAGATGAGTCTATATAGCAGGGTCTCGGGCTATGGCACGGTTGTGCCGGAACTTGGCGCCACGATGAATCTCAATTTCCCCAAGGCGGGCAGAGTGACGCGGCTATTCGTCAGCCCGGGTCAGCAGGTCAATCGGGGCGCCGATCTTCTTGAAATTGCCACCGATCCTGCGGGTACCCTGGCATACAGCCAGGCCGAAAACGCGGCCGTTTATGCACGGGGTGAACTGGACCGCATAAAGTCCTTGTTTGAGCGGCAGCTGGCTACGCGATCCCAAGTGGAATCGGCACACAAGGCGCTCAAGGATGCCGAAGAGGCGCTGGCTGCGCAAAGCGCGTTGGGCCAGGGGGCAAGACAGGACAAGTTGAAATCTCCATTCAATGGAACGGTGATATCGGTAGCATTGGCTCCGGGCGACCGGTTCGCGGCTGGCGCCAACCTGGTGCAATTGGTACATACGGATTTTCTGCGGGTGCGGCTGGGTATCGAGCCGGAAGAGAGCCGTCAAATTTCCCGCGGGATGAAGGTTCGTCTCACGTCGGTTTTCAGCCCGCAAGATATGGTGCAGGGCGAGGTGATGCAAGTGGCCGGACAAATCGATCCGCAGACACAATTGGTTGACATCACAGTGCGCTTCAAAGGAAATAAGCTGTTGCCCGGCACCAAGGTCAAGGGCGACATCGCGACCATCGGGCATGAGGCGCAGGTCGTACCCAGACAGGCAGTCTTGCGTGATGCCGGCGGTGCGTATGTATTCCAGGTGGTCAACGGCAGAGCGCACCGGTCCGACGTAAAAACCGGCCTGGAAGACAGCGGCTGGATTGAAGTGCAAAACTCCCTTGTGCCGAATACGCCGGTGGTGACGCTCGGCAATTACGAGCTGCAGGACAACATGGCGGTTAGGGAGTCCACTCCTTGAAGCTTACCGACTGGGTCCAGCTGCATAGGCGCTCCATCCTCTTTTTGCTGGCCATGCTGGCAGGCGGCGGGATATTGGCCGCATTCAATCTGCCGGTCTCGTTATTCCCCACCGTGGACTTTCCCAGAGTGGTTGTCGCACTGGATGCGGGGGACCGGCCCGCCGAACAAATGTTGCTGCAGGTCACCATCCCGGTGGAAGAAGCGATACGCCGGGTTCCCGGGGTCAGGAATGTCCGTTCCACCACCAGCCGGGGCACGGCGGACGTATCCATCAATTTCAACTGGGGTGCCGACATGGCAGCGGCCACCCTGCAAGTCAATGCGTCCATATCGCAGATCATGCCTACGCTTCCCGGCGGCACCCGGCTGGAGACACGGCGCATGGATCCGACCGTTTTTCCTATCATCGCCTACAGCCTGACATCGGATACGCTATCCCTTACCCAGTTGCGTGATCTCGCCCAGTACGAGATTCGTCCATTGCTGTCATCCGTAGACGGCGTGGCGAGAGTCCAGGTGATGGGCGGCGCGCAGGAAGAATTCCAGGTGATGGTCGATCCTGCCCGGTTGCAAGCTTATGGTTTGTCCATGGATGATGTTTCTCGTGCCCTGTCTGCTTCCAATGTCATAACTGCAATTGGCCGGCTGGAGGATCATTACAAGCTCTACCTCGCGATTGCCGATACCCGCCTCCTCGATGCAGAACAAATAAGCACGACAGTACTCAAGACCGGCAGCAACGGATTGGTGCACCTGAAAGACGTGGCCGACGTAAGGAGATCTGTTCTACCCCAATGGGTAAAGGTCAATGCCGACGGTCACGACGCCGTGCTGTTCCAGATTTACCAGCAACCCGGTGCTAACAGCGTACAGATTGCGAAGGATATCAAGGCGCAACTTTTAACGTTGGAGAGCCGTCTGCCGGCAGGGGTCAAGATTGCCAATTGGTACGACCAGGGGGAATTGGTGGTGAATTCGGCCGCCAGCGTGCGCGATGCCATTCTTGTCGGCATCGCATTGGCGGCACTGGTCCTCTATGTATTCCTGCGAAACATCAAGGTCACGCTGATTGCGGTGCTGGTCGTGCCGACCGTGCTTGCCAGTACGGTGGTGTTGCTGCACGTTCTCGGCATGAGCTTCAACATCATGACGTTGGGCGGCATGGCAGCGGCAGTGGGGCTTATCATTGACGATGCCCTCGTGATGGTGGAACACATCATGCGCCGGCTGAGGGAGGGAACATTACCCTTCCATCAACGGGTGATGGATGCTGCCGTGGAGTTCCTGAGGCCGCTGGCAGGCTCCAGCGCTGCCACCCTGGTGATTTTCATACCATTGGCTTTCCTGAGTGGAGTGACCGGAGCTTTTTTCAAGGCGCTGTCCCTGACCATGGCGGCCAGCTTGTTCATTTCGTTTATCGTAACCTGGCTGGCCGTGCCCATCCTGGCCGATCACTGGCTTTCGGAAAAGGACGCACACTCCCTGTCCGAGCGGGGCGAGCGGTTAACGATCCGCATACATGCCGCTTATGAGTCCTTGATGAAAAAACTTTTGTCTCGCCCATTGTGGTTGCTGGCAGGCATCCTGCCGTTGCTGTTGGCCGGCATGCTGGCCTACCAAGCAGTAGGCACCGGCTTCATGCCGTCCATGGACGAGGGCGGCTTCATTCTGGATTACCGTAGCCCGCCCGGCACCTCGCTGACTGAAACGGACAGACTGCTGCGCGAGGTGGAAGAAATCATCAAGTCCAATGCCAATGTCGACACCTATTCGCGGCGCACCGGCACGCAACTGGGCGGGGGGCTTACCGAGGCGAACGAGGGAGACTTTTTTATCCGCCTCAAGCCGCTACCGCGTGCGCCGATCGATGATGTCATGGAGCAGATTCGTACGCGCGTGGAGAAGGAAGTGCCGGGTCTCAACATCGAGCTCGCACAATTGATGGAGGACATGATTGGCGATCTGACTGCCGTGCCTCAGCCCATCGAGGTGAAGATCTATTCTGACGATCAGGAAAAGCTGTCGACCCAGGCAAGGAAAGCAGCCGTGGCCATCGGACATATTCCGGGCGTGGTCGATGTGCGGGACGGAATTAACCCGGCCGGAGATGCGCTGGAGATTCACGTGGATCGTGTCAGGGCTGCACTTGAAGGCGTTGATCCGGAAAGCGTGACGCGCATGCTCGGCAGTCTTTTGGGCGGCAGCGTTACGACTGAAATCCAGAGCGGCCCGAAAATGATTGGTGTGCGCGTGTGGTCTCCCGCCGATTTGCGCAATACCGACGGCAAGCTTTCCGGTCTGCTGATGCGCGCACCGGACGGTCACCTTTTCCCATTGAAGCGAGTCGCGGAAATCAAGCCTGTCTCTGGCCAGCCACAAATCAACCGGGACAACCTGAAGCGCATGGTGGCCGTCACCGGGCGCATCAGTGGCCGGGATATGGGGTCGGTAATCCGGGATGTGAAGCAGGTCATGGATGCCCCTGGCATGTTGCCGTCCGGCATGTACTACAATCTTGGAGGGCTGTATCAGCAGCAGCAGAGCGCGTTCCACGGCTTGCTGGCAGTGCTGGCTGCTGCAGTGGCCCTGGTGTTCCTGTTGCTCCTGTTTCTGTATGAACGATTCCGTGTGGCGATCTCCGTGATGCTGATTCCCGTCATGTCGCTGTCGGCAGTCTTTGTCGCCTTGTGGGCTAGCGGCATTGAACTCAACATATCGGCCATGATGGGAATGACCATGATTGTGGGTATCGTGACCGAAGTCGCGATCTTCTATTTTTCGGAGTATCAGGTTCTGGCAGAAAATGTCCCGCACCGGGATGCCCTGATTCAGGCAGGCAAGAACCGCATGCGTCCCATTGCCATGACCACGCTGGCGACCATCCTGACCCTGATGCCGCTGGCACTGGCAATCGGTCAGGGGTCGGCCATGCAACAACCGTTGGCAGTGGCCATCATTGCCGGACTGGTCGTGCAATTTCCACTGGTGTTGATCGTCATGCCGGTATTGTTCGACCTGATGCAAAAAATGAAACGGAACGGGATGCGACGTTAAGTCGGCCTTAAGTGTCGATGTCGCATCCTTGTTCACATGGCGAACATTCTCGCCATGTGAATATAAAGGAGATTGAAATGAAGAAATTATTTGTAGCGGCGAGTGCAGTCTGTTTGTCTGCGTTTTTACTTTCAGCCCAGGCTTATACTGGCGAGGAACTAGCCAAGGATGCCAAAGTAAGTCTGAAGGATGCTCGTGCAATCGCACTCAAGGCATTCCCCGGGAAGATCACCGATGAGGAACTGGAGAAAGAGAAAGGCGGCAGCGGTTTGCGCTATTCATTCGACATCAAAGGCGGCAAGTCGACCAAAACCCAGGAAGTGGGCGTGGATGCGGTGACTGGCAAGGTATTGGAAAATGCGCCTGAAGGTGCGAATCCCGACTGACGGAGAAATATCATCATGCGGCTTTTGGTGGTGGAAGACGACCCGATGATCGGGGACAGCATGCAGCGCGGACTCAGAAACTCCGGCCTTGCCGTTGACTGGGTACGCGATGGAAAAGATGCCGAATTGGCCCTGGGAAATGGGGTGTATGACTTGATGATCCTCGATCTTGGGCTCCCCCGCAAAGGGGGGCTGGAGCTGCTCAGCCAGTTGCGGGGACAGGGAAACGATCTGCCCGTGCTGATCGTCACTGCCCGCGATGCGGTCGAAGATAAAGTGGCGGGACTGAACAGCGGGGCCGACGATTATCTGGTCAAGCCTTTCGATTTCACCGAGCTTAATGCGCGAGTGAATGCAATCATGCGCCGCCGCAGCGGCAGCGGGAACCCGGTAATGAGTTACGGTCCGTTAACATTGGATCCCGTTGCGCACCAGGTCACCTTGCGCGGCGCGCCGGTCGGGCTGTCGGCCCGGGAATTCTCCCTGCTGCGTGCGCTCATGGCCGTGCCCGGAGCGGTACTGTCCCGCGCAGAATTGGAAGAAGCGCTATACGGTTGGGACGAAGAGGTCGGAAGCAATGCGGTGGAGGTACACATCCACAACTTGCGCAACAAACTCGGCAGTCATGCCATTCTTAACGTACGCGGTGCCGGTTACCGGGTGTCGATGCTAAATGATGTCGATTCGTAAAAATTTGCTGATCTGGCTGCTGACGGGATTGCTCGTTGCCGGACTGGGTACGGGGATTGCCACTTACATCAAGACACAGGAAGAAGTGGGCGAAATGCTCGATTACGAGTTGCGGCAGATTGCCTATTCCATGCAACATTCCACCAGTTTTATGCCGGGGCAGATGGACAACATCGGCGGTTCAAGCAGCGATGACAACGATTTCGTGGTTCAGGTGTGGAACGAGAACGGCGAACAGCTCTATTCCTCGCAGCCTTCAATCAAATTGCCCAAGGCGTCTGCGCCGGGATTTTCAAACCTCAGGAATTCCGAGGGCGGCTGGCGCGCGTTCAGCGTGATCTCCGGCGATCGCTTCGTACAGGCCGCGCTGCCCGATGACGCCCGCTGGGAAACCGCCGCAAGCATGGCCTTGCGTATGCTTGCACCGCTTGCCGTACTGGTTCCGGCCCTGGCGCTCCTGGCCTGGATTGCAGTACGACGAAGCCTTGCCCCCATGGCGCGAGTGACTGCGGAAGTGGAGCGGCGCGACGCATACTCAATGGCCCCGCTGGATATCCATGCGGTTCCTGAAGAAATCCGCCCTCTGCTGATGGCGCTTAACAGGCTGTTGCATCGTCTGGATGGATCCATGGAGACACAGCGCCGCTTCGTGGCTGATGCCGCACATGAACTGCGTACGCCGTTGACCGCCTTGTCGCTGCAGGCGCAGTTGGTGGAGCAGGCGCAGGACTCCGGGGAACGTAACGAGGCAATCAGGGATTTGCGTCTGGGCATTACCCGTGCATCACATTTGGTGAGCCAGTTGCTGACCCTCGCACGTCAGGAGCCGGATGCACAACGCCCGTTTGTGCAACTTGATCTGGCGGCATTGGTCCGCCAAGTGATTGGGGAATTTGCCCCGTTGGCTGATTTGAAGAAGATCGATCTTGGCGTTGATGCCAGTCAATCCGAGTTCATGAACGGGGATAAAGAATCTTTAAAGATATTGGTTGGAAACCTGGTGGACAATGCCATTCGTTACACCCCGGAAGGTGGAAAGATTGACGTGACACTGGGCAATGGCAGCAGCGGTTTGGTTCTCAGCGTAAAAGATTCCGGCCCTGGCATTCCGATCGGGGATAGGGAACGAATCTTCGAACGGTTCTTCCGGGTTGCAGGCAATGAGGTTCAAGGTAGCGGCCTCGGTCTTGCAATCGTCAAACAAATTGCTCAACGCCATGGTGCCACTGTCGAAGTAAGCAATGGAGAGAACGAAGCAGGTGCAATATTCAGTGTTAAATTTCGGCCATCTGTTGCGGGTTAGCTATTCAAGCTTTACCGCCATCACTTTATAGATAGAACAAGGAACCTGAACGAAATCTGAAAATTTCAGCAAGTCGGTAGAAATGATTGCTTGCGGAATGTTGCAAAAATTCGGTTTTGACCTAATAGGAGCAGTAATGGCAATTCAATGGAAGAACACAACTTTAAAATACGGATGGCTGTCGATCTCGCTGCACTGGATCATGCTGCTGCTGATCGTTGCGACGTATACCGCGATGGACATCAAATCGATTTTTCCCAAAGGAAGTTCAGGGCGTGAGGCGTTAGCGATCTGGCACTATACGTTTGGCCTGTCAGTATTTTGTCTAGTCTGGTTGCGCTTGCCGGCGCGTCAGGCGGGAGACACGCCAGTCATCGAACCGGCAATGCCTGCCCTGCAGGCTCAATTGGCGAAGGCAGTTCATTTTGCGCTGTATGCCCTGATGATAGGCTTGCCTTTGCTGGGCTGGCTGACGCTCAGTGCCAGAGGGAAGCCGGTGCCGTTTTTCGGTTTGGAATTGCCGGCACTGATCGGCAAGAGCCAGGAGGCGGCGAAGTGGTTCAAGGAAATTCACGAGTCGCTTGCGACAGCGGGCTACTTTCTGATTGGCCTGCATGTGGCCGCTGCGCTTTATCACCAATTCGTGAAACGCGACAACACCCTGAAGCTGATGTTGCCCGGCCGTTGAACGGAATGGCTGTGACGGGCAGCAATTGAGGTTTCTGTAATTGACAGCGTTACACAAAACCTCCCACCTCGTCATTCCGGCGTAGGCCGGAATCCAGCCCGTCAAATAATACCGCGCAGCGGACAAAACATATTGTAGGTCTCGTCCCACTGCGTGGGGTTATGTTAACTGCCTGGATTCCGGCCTACGCCGGAATGACGGAGGTTCGCAAAATTTGCGCAATGAACTATTGAAAGGTCAACAGGTGATCTTCTGCTGCTCCAGTTGATGCGTGCAGTCCAGCGCGGCGAGCTTGTAGCATTCCGCCAGCGTCGGGTAATTGAAGACGTTGCTGATCAGGTCGCGCACCGTGCCGTGCAGGTTCATCACCAGCTGGCCGATGTGGACAAGTTCGCTGGCCTGTTCGCCGACGATGTGCACGCCGAGCAATTTTTCATTGCGAGTATCCACGATCAGTTTCAGCATGCCCTGCGCATCGCCGATGATCTGGCCGCGTGCGCTGTCCTTGAAATAGGCGCGTCCGACGACACAGGGAATGTTCTCCTGGTGGACTTCCTTCTCGGTCTTGCCGACGTAGGAGATCTCGGGGATGGTATAGACCGCCATCGGCAGGTTGTCCGCCGTGACATATTCGGCGCCGCCCAGGGCATGCAGCACCGCGGCGCGTCCCTGTTCCATTCCGGTGGAGGCGAGGGCGGGACGTCCGATCAGGTCGCCCACGGCATAGATGTGCGGCACGCTGGTCTGGAAATGCCGGTCGACCCCGATCCAGCCGTCCTGCACGCTGACGCCCGCCGCAGCCAGGTTCAGGCCGCCGCTGTTGGGTTCCCTGCCCTGCGCATAGAGCACGGCATCAGCGCGGATCTGCTTGCCGCTTTCCAGTACGGTGACGGTCCCGTTCCCTTCATGGCGGATCTCCGCAACGCGTTCCCGCATGTGGAAGGTGACGCCCATGCCGAGGAAGCTGTCGGCCAGCACGCCGACGACATCCTCGCTCAAGTATTCCAGCAATTGCACGTGGCTGTCCACCACGCAGACTTGCACGCCCAGGGCGGCAAAGATCGATACGAATTCACAGGCGATGACGCCCCCGCCAACCACCAGCAGGCTGTCCGGCAGGTGGCGAAGGTTCAGGATCGAGGTCGAATCCAGCACCGTCTTTTTGTCGAAGGGAACGTTGGCAGGCCGGCGCGGCCTGGAACCGCAGGCAAGAATGACGTTGTCCGCGGAGATGCGGCGGGTGTTGCCTCCGGCATCGGCGACCTGCACCGTGTGCGCGTCGACGAACGACGCTTCGCCGGGGATCAATGCCACGCCGTGGCGCAACAGGCGCTGCAGGATCACCGACTCCTGCTGTGCGATCACGGCTTCTTTGCGGCGCACCGCGTCCGCCAGCAAGCCGTGGCGGCTGCGGCCGTCGGGCGCGAGCGCCTGGCGCATGCCGCCGGAGCGCGAAAGCAGGTACGACACTTCGCGCATCGCCTTGCTGGGTATGGTGCCGGTCTGCAGTCCGGCACCGCCGATCTTGGGTTTGCGTTCGACGATCGCGGCACGCTTGCCCATGCGCGCTGCCTGCCAGGCCGCATGTTGGCCGGCGGGGCCGGAACCGATGATGAGTACGTCGTAGTCCATGTGGGTTGTCCGCTATGAAAGTATCAATCCGTTCGCCCTGAGCCTGTCGAAGGGTGGACTCTCCGGTTACTGCCTGCGCCGTTTCCGTTCATGGTTCGACAGGCTCACCACGAACGGAGTTTTTTTGCCGAATTATTTGATACGCATGCCGGGCTGCGCACCCGCATCCGGCGACAGGATGAACAGTCCCGGCGCCTCTCCGGAAGCCGCCAGCACCATGCCCTCCGACAGGCCGAACTTCATCTTGCGCGGCGCGAGATTGGCGACCATCACCGTCATTCGCCCTTTTAATTTTTCCGGGTCGTAAACCGATTTGATGCCGGCGAACACGGTGCGCGGTTGCGCTTCGCCGATATCCAGTGTCAGCTTCAACAGTTTTTCTGCGCCTTCCACGTGTTCGGCCATGAGGATGCGCGCCACGCGCAGATCGACCTTGTTGAACTCGTCGATGCTGATGGTTTCGGCGATGGGAGCAATCATGCTTGCTTTCTTAAGAGGTAGAGTGGCGTCGCCGATCTCGGCCGCGGGCGCGACAACGTGTTGCTGGTGCTCGGCATGGCGTTGCTGCGAGGTCGGGGGCGGCGCGAGTTGCAGGCTTTGCTTGTTCGCTTCCACCATCGCTTCGATGCACTTGGGATCGAGACGGGTCATCAGGTGCTGGTAGGCGTTGATGGCATGCCCGTCCGGCAGCAGCGTCAGCGCGTCCTGCCAGTGCAGTTCGCCGACGTTAAGGAAAGCCTGGATATCCTTTGCCAACTGCGGCAGCACCGGTTTCAGGTAGATGGTGATGATGCGGAAGGCTTGCAGCGCGACGCTGCACACGCCCTGCAGCCACTGCACATTGCTCGGGTCTTTCGCCAGCTCCCAGGGTTTTGTCGCGTCGACATAGGCGTTGATCAGGTCGAGCAGCGTGCCGACGGTGCGCGTTGCCCGCGAGTAATCGCGCGCCTCGTACATCTCGGCGATCTGTTCGGCGGAATCCTGCAGCACTTCCAGCAGGTTCTTGTTGGGGAAGTCCTCGACCAGCTTGCCTGCGAGACCGCTGGTCGAGGCGCATTTGGCCAGCAGTGCGTGGTCGGCCAGCTTGCCTTCGAAGCGCTTGCTGATGAAACCCGCACTGCGGCTGGCGATGTTGATGTATTTGCCGATCAGGTCGCTGTTCACGCGCGCGACGAAGTCGTCGAGGTTGAGGTCAAGGTCTTCCATCGAGCCGTTCAGTTTCGCCGCGTAGTAATAGCGCAGGTATTCGGTGTTCTTCACATGCTCGATGTAGCTGCTCGCGGTGATGAAGGTGCCTCGCGACTTGCTCATCTTCTCGCCGTTCACGGTCAGGAAGCCGTGCGCGAACAGTTTCGTGGGTGTGCGGAAGCCCGCGTGCTGCAGCATCGCCGGCCAGAACAGCGCATGGAAATACAGGATGTCCTTGCCGATGAAGTGATACAGCTCGGCATCGGAGCCCTGTTTCCAGTAATCGTCGAAGGCGATGCCCCTGTTCTTGCACAGCTGTTTGAAGCTGCCCATGTAGCCTACCGGTGCGTCCAGCCAGACATAGAAATACTTGCCGGGCGCATCGGGGATCTCGAAGCCGAAGTAGGGGGCATCGCGCGAGATGTCCCAGTCGGTGAGCTTGTTTTCTCCCTCCGCCCCCAGCCATTCCTGCATCTTGTTGGAGGCTTCGGGCTGCAGCGAGCCGCTGCGCGTCCATTCGCGCAGGAACTGCTGGCAGGTGGGGGAGGAGAGTCTGAAGAAATGATGGTTGGACTGGCGCAGTTCCGGCACGGCGCCGGATACCGCAGAGTAGGGGTGCTTCAGGTCCGTGGGCGCGTAGGCCGCACCGCACACTTCGCAGTTGTCGCCGTACTGGTCCTTGGCGCCGCATTTCGGGCATTCGCCCTTGATGAAGCGGTCGGGCAGGAACATATGCTTCAGCGGGTCGTAATACTGTTCGATGGAGCGAACCGCGATCAGGTCGCTCGCCTTGAGCGTGCGATAGATACCCTCCGCAAAATCCCGGGTTTCGCCCGAATTGGTCGACCCGTAGTTGTCGAACGCGACATGGAAAGCGCGGAAGTCGTCGAAATGCTCCAGCCACACCCGCGCGATCAGCTGCTCGGGGGTGACGCCCTCCTTTTCGGCACGCAGCATGATGGGCGTGCCGTGGGTGTCGTCGGCACAGACGTAATGGCAGGTGTTGCCGCGCATCTTCTGGAAACGGACCCAGATGTCGGTCTGGATGTACTCGACGAGGTGACCTAAGTGGATGCTTCCATTGGCATAAGGGAGGGCGGAGGTGACGAGGATTTTACGCGGCATATTGCAGAGTTCCTTGGATAAGGCGCGATTGTAGCAAAACCCGCACACGGCTGCGGAATTGGGTAAAATCGCGCCCGTTGAATTCAAGGAGAAGCGGGAAGGGGTAGGGCGAGAAGGGGGAAGAGGGAAGAGGGAAGGGTAACTTCAGTGCAGTGCTGAACCTTTCTGCATTTACCCTTCACCCTTCACCCTTTACCCTTCCCGGATTTTATGAGCATTAAAGCAGACAAATGGATACGCCGCATGGCGGAACAGCACGGCATGATCGAGCCGTTCGAGCCGAACCAGGTGAAGGAAGTGGACGGCAAGAAGATCGTTTCCTACGGAACGTCCAGCTACGGCTACGATATCCGCTGCGCGCGCGAATTCAAGCTGTTCACCAACATCAACAGCACCATCGTCGACCCCAAGAACTTCGACCCGAATTCGTTCGTGAACGTGGAAGCCGATCACTGCGTGATCCCGCCCAATTCGTTCGCGCTGGCACGCACGGTAGAATACTTCCGCATCCCGCGCAACGTGCTGACCATCTGCCTCGGCAAGTCGACCTATGCGCGCTGCGGCATCATCGTCAACGTCACGCCGTTCGAGCCGGAATGGGAAGGTTATGTGACGCTGGAATTCTCGAACACCACCCCGCTGCCGGCGAAGATCTACGCCAATGAAGGCGTGGCCCAGGTGCTGTTCTTCGAGAGTGACGAAGTGTGCGAGACCTCCTACAAAGACCGCGGCGGCAAGTATCAGGGCCAGGTCGGTGTCACCCTGCCGAAGACGTGATGGCGCAGGCTGAGCACATCGTCTGGCGTACTCCGGAAGGCAAGATCATCGCCTGCGTGGAGAAGAACAAGGTGCTGCAGGAGAACCTCGACGAGATCCGCCAGGCCTGTCGGGACGCACTCGAAGATGCGGTGCTCATGGGTTGCGACGAACAGCAGTTCCTCCGTGTGCTGGCCGAGCTGGTCACACAGCTCAAGAACCCCTATCCGCCACGCGAATAGCGCCTGTCGTATTTACCCCGTCGCCTGTAAAACCTGCGACAATCCGCGCCACTTTAATCTGCAATCCCCTGTAGGGAGCTATACATGAAATTCAACTTTCCCATCATCATCATCGACGAAGATTTTCGTTCGGAGAACGCCAGCGGCCACGGCATCCGCGCCCTCGCGCAGGCCATCGAAAAAGAGGGTATCGAAGTCGTCGGCATGACCAGCTACGGCGACATGACCTCGTTCGCGCAGCAGCAGAGCCGCGCGTCTGCTTTCGTGCTGTCCATCGACGATGAGGAGTTCGGCGAAGGGAGCGAGGAAGAAACGGAAGTCGCGCTGCGGACGCTGCGTGCGTTCGTGGAAGAGATCCGCTTCAAGAACGCTGACATCCCCATCTATCTCTACGGCGAGACGCGCACTTCGCGCCATATCCCGAACGATATCCTGCGCGAATTGCACGGCTTCATCCACATGCACGAAGACACGCCGGAATTCGTGGCACGCCACATGATCCGCGAAGCGAAGTCGTACATGGACTCGCTGGCGCCGCCGTTCTTCCGCGCGCTGGTGGACTACGCGCAGGACGGTTCGTATTCGTGGCACTGCCCCGGCCACTCCGGCGGCGTTGCGTTCCTGAAGTCGCCGGTGGGGCGCATGTTTCACCAGTTCTTTGGCGAGAACATGCTGCGCGCCGACGTGTGCAACGCGGTGGACGAACTGGGCCAGCTGCTCGATCACACGGGTCCGGTCGCGGCTTCCGAACGCAATGCGGCGCGCATCTTCAACGCCGATCATTTGTTCTTCGTCACCAACGGCACCTCCACCTCCAACAAGATCGTGTGGCACTCGATGGTGGCACCGGACGACATCGTGGTGGTGGACCGCAACTGCCACAAGTCCATCCTGCACGCGATCATGATGACCGGCGCGGTGCCGGTGTTCCTGACGCCGACGCGCAACAACTTCGGCATCATCGGCCCCATCCCGAAATCCGAGTTCGAGCCGGAGACCATCCAGAAGAAGATCGACGCCAACCCATTCATCAAGGACAAGACCAAGAAGCCGCGCATCCTGACCATCACGCAGAGCACCTACGACGGCGTGATGTACAACGTGGAGATGCTGAAAGAGATGCTGGACGGCAAGATCGACGCGCTGCACTTCGACGAAGCCTGGTTACCGCACGCGGCATTCCACGATTTCTACAAGAGCATGCACGCCATCGGACGAGGCCGCCCGCGCGCCAAGGAATCGATGATCTTCTCGACCCAATCCACGCACAAATTGCTGGCCGGCCTGTCGCAGGCCTCGCAGATCCTGGTGCGCGACAGCGAGTCGCGCAAACTCGACCGCGACTGTTTCAACGAGGCCTACCTGATGCACACGTCAACCTCGCCGCAGTACGCCATCATCGCCTCGTGCGACGTGGCGGCCGCGATGATGGAGCCGCCCGGCGGCACCGCGCTGGTAGAAGAGTCCATTGCCGAAGCGCTCGATTTCCGCCGCGCCATGCGCAAGGTAGACGAGGAGTGGGGTGCGGACTGGTGGTTCAAGCTGTGGGGACCGGACTACCTGTCCGAGGAGGGCATGGCCGAGCGCGAAGACTGGGTGCTGCGCACCGAGGACCGCTGGCACGGTTTCGGCAAACTGGCCGAGGGCTTCAACATGCTCGACCCGATCAAGGCCACCGTCATCACGCCGGGGCTGGATGTGGACGGCGACTTCGCCGACAGCGGCATCCCGGCCGGCATCGTCACCAAGTATCTCGCCGAGCACGGCGTCGTGGTGGAGAAATGCGGCCTGTACTCCTTCTTCATCATGTTCACCATCGGTATCACCAAGGGTCGCTGGAACACCATGGTGACCGAGCTGCAGCAGTTCAAGGACGACTACGACAAGAACCAGCCGCTATGGCGCGTGCTGCCCGAATTCATCGCCAAGAATCCGCGCTACGAGAAGATCGGCTTGCGCGACCTGTGCGACCAGATCCACGGCATCTACAAGGCCAACGACGTGGCGCGCCTGACCACCGAGATGTACCTGTCCAGCATGGAACCGGCGATGAAACCGTCCGACGCGTTCGCAAAGATGGCGCACGGCGAGATCGAGCGCGTGGCCATCGACGACCTGGAAGGGCGCATCACGGCCGTGCTGCTTACGCCCTATCCGCCGGGCATCCCGCTGCTGATCCCGGGCGAACGCTTCAACAAGACCATCGTCGATTACCTGAAGTTCGCGCGGGATTTCAACCGGCGGTTCCCGGGTTTCGAGACCGATATTCACGGACTCGTCGCGGAGAAAGACAACGGCGATTGCATATACTACGTGGACTGCGTGAAATAGGGACTTCCTGTTTCATGCTTGGGGGCTGACATGAAGGTCTCTTGCGGTGTTGCCGAAAAATGAGTGACGACAACGACAAGTTGCGCATCGACAAATGGCTGTGGGCGGCCCGTTTTTTCAAGACGCGCAGCCTCGCCGTCGACGCGGTGGAAGCCGGCCGGGTGACGATGAACGAGGCCCGCATCAAACCGGCCAAGGCCATCGGCGTGGGCGACCACCTGGTCATCCGCCTCGGGCAATATCATTTCGACGTCGAAGTGCTGGGACTTTCCAACAGGCGGGGTCCCGCATCGGAGGCGCAGAAGCTTTACCGCGAGAGCGATGCAAGCCGTGCGCGCCGCGCCGAGATCGCCGCCAATCTCAAGGCGCTGCCGCAACCGACGTTCAAGGGCCGGCCGACCAAACGCGATCGGCGCGAGATCGAGCGCTTCGAATCCGGAACCAGGGGTACCGCAAAAAGCGCGTGGGGCGATTTCGAGTAGCTTGGCCCGGAGCGGCGGCGCCATTTTCACGGTCACATCAATATGACAAACGACACCGGCAGCAAACCGCGCAAGGCAAAATGGCGCAACCTTGCCGTCAATATATTGCTGTTCGTCGTTGTGGTCGCCGGCATCCGCACCTGGCAGCACCGCGACATGATCAGCGGCGCGGCGCCTGCCTTGCAGGGCGTCACGTTGTCGGGACAACCCTATGTCTTGCCCGCGCATCCGGCACAGCCGGTGCTGGTGCATTTCTGGGGGACATGGTGCCCGATCTGCCGGGCCGAACAGAATTCCATCGTTGCCATCGCGCACGATCATCCGAACATCATCACCGTCGCCATGCAAAGCGGAAAGCCGGAAGAGGTCGCCAGGTACATGCGGGAGCAGGGCATCGATTTTCCGGTGATGAATGATCCCGACGGCAGCATCTCCAGCGCGTGGGGAGTACACGCGGTCCCTGCCAGCTTCATCATCGCGCCCGACGGGAAGATACGCTTTGTCGAGGTCGGCTATACCACCGGGCCGGGACTCAGACTGAGGCTTTGGCTGGCAGGGATAATCTGACCCTTGCTTCGGCCGCCTGACGCCTGAGGTTTGTCCGCCCCGCGGCGTTCCGGAAAGATTTGCTCGCCATGCAGGTAATAGTCGAATTGCTTTGCAAACGAAGTTGAGGGGCGTAGGATGCACTGAGGAGGGGGTTCCAGGTAAGTCGTGCGAATTGCCGGAACTCATGCAAGCGATAACTAGAAAAATATTGTAAAGACATGTTCTCCAGGATGATCCCGTCCCGCATTCCAGACTTCAGGCGTTGCAGAAGCTTCAGCCGAATTTCATTCGGCCTTTATCTGTTGGACCCCATCAGCACTTCATTTTCGCGTGGCGTTGACCGGGCAACGGCGCACTTCAATCGGCGTTTTGAACCGGGTGGCCGCAGTGTGATGCCGGCAACTCGCCATGTATTTTGGAAAGCTCAATAAGACAGGACATTTGTACTTTTCACGACCCTATGAATGATATAGAAGCCCTCGCCGAAAGCCAGCTGAGCGACAAGCACTACCTGCAAAGCGTGACCCATCTGGGGGATACTCGTTCCATTGTCGCCAACCGCGAGATTTACACCTCCACCGGGATGAAGCTGATCGGCGCGGGCATGCAGATCAACAGCGCGCTATATGACCGCCTGCTCCAGCACAAGCTCGTTCCTCCGCTGGATCAGAGCCTGACTGTCGAAGACGCCGTCAATGGTGCGAGCCTCGTGGAACAGGCGACACGGATGATGCAGGAGGATAAACAGCTGGCCCTGATACAGTCCGTAAAATCGGACGGGCAGACGCTGGCATCCGTGTTGAAGCAAGTGCCGCTGAACCCTGCCATCGCATTCAAGCTGACGGTCATGCGCGAGACTAATATCGAGCTGTTCAAGCGCAGCATTTTCGTGGCGCTGGTCAGCATTTATATCGGCATGAAGGTCCACATGGACAAGAACCAGCTCAAGGACCTTGCCACTGCGGCATTGCTGCACGACATCGGCCTTTTGCACCTCGATCCAAAATTGCTGGAGCGGGGATATAAGATGTCGGAGCCGGAGCGGCGCCATCTTTACGTTCACTCCGTGACCGGCTGGATGATCCTGAAGACTTATCCGGAATACCGGAAAAGGGTGCTGGATGCGGTCTTGCAGCATCATGAACGCCTGGATGGCAGCGGTTATCCGCGAGGATTGAAATCAGGCGAGATAGCTCAGTTCGCACAGATCATTGCGGTGGCCGAGATCGTGGCGAGCCGGTATGGCAGTGATAACGACGCATACAGCTGGTCCAGGCTGGAAACGATCCTGAAGCTGAACCTGCGTCGATACGGCAGGAATCTGATCCCCTGCCTCAAGATATTTTATCAGGATGAAGTCGAGGCACCGCCCTGCTCGGAGATCGACATGCAGGCTGCGCTGGAAAAGATGACCCGGATTTCGCACATATTCTCTGACTGGGAAAAAGCACGAAAAGAATGCGATGTGAAGATCCCGGCCTGTGCTTTTATCGACGAGCGCATGTCGAACCTCAAGATGGAAATCATCGATGCCGGGCTGAATCCCTATGTGGAAGACAACCAGCTGTTCGGGTTGGAAGGGGATGCCGAAGCCTGCTTTGATGCGCGGATGCTGCTGGATGAGACAATGTGGCAAATCAGTAACATCCTGCGGGAGATGCAACGCCGCTGGCCCTCTGTCGATTCGGAAGAGCCGTTGTCCGGATTCAAGGCTGCAAAGGCATGGATGGGGGAGGTCAAGACGTTGCTGTGAGATGCAGCGCCTTGACCTCGTGGCGGTTATTCCTTCACCGGTGGCGTGGCGCGATACTGCCCCTGGAATGCGAGCATCCATCCCGGATATTCCGGTGACAGCGCACTTGCCTCATCCAGCGTCTTTAATTCCGCTTCAGCCAGAACCAGTTTCGAGGATGCAAGATTGTCCTTCAACTGTTCCATCCGGCGCGCGCCGATGATGATGCTCGAAACCTGCCGTTTGCTTAAGATCCACGCCAATGCGACTTGCGCAACGGATACGCCATGCGCCTTTGCGACCGGTTCCATCGCAGCCAGACAGCTGTATGCCTTGTCCTTGTTCAACGGCGGGAAGTCGAAATTGGCTCGGCGCGAGCCTTGCGGGGCAACCTGATCGCGTTTGAACTTACCCGACAGGAAGCCGCCCGCCAGCGGACTCCACACCATGAGCCCCAGTTTCTGGTCCTGCAGCAAAGGGAACACTTCGCGTTCGAGATCGCGGCCGGCAATCGAATAATAGGCCTGCACGCTCACAAACTCATTCCAGTGATGGAGTCTGGAAATCCCCAAGGCCTTCATGATTTGCCAGGCTGCCATATTGCACAGGCCGATGTACCGAACCTTTCCTGACTTCACGAGATCGTTCAGCGCAGACAAAGATTCCTCGAAAGGCGTAAGCGGGTCGAAGCCGTGCAGTTGATAGAGGTCGATATGATCCAGCTGCAGCCGCTTGAGGCTCGCATCGACTTCGTTGAAGATATGAAAGCGCGATTGGCCGCGCCCATTGGGAGATTCATTCATGATGCCGGTGGATTTCGTGGCGACCACGATCTCGTCTCTCGGCAAGCCGTTGTTCCTGATCGCTTGCCCGAGCAATTTCTCCGATTCCCCCAGCGAGTAGACGTTGGCAGTATCAAAGAAATTGATTCCCTGATCGAATGCTTCGCGTACCAGCAGATCGACTTCAGCTTGCTGCAGGCCGCCCATGACCTCCCAGAACCCCTTTGCACCGAAAGTCATCGTGCCCAGGCACAGTTCGGACACATAGAGTCCGGTATTTCCCAATAGTCGATATTTCATGGCGATAAGTCCCTTTCAAGATCTGGTGAGTAATGGTGATGAAAAAAATGTTAGCCGCCGGACATATTGACTGCCTGCCTTCCCGGAAGTACTTTGAGGAACGGCGTTTTCACGCCTGCCAGGCGACCGACAATCTCCATTCAATCGCTACCCAGGCTGGCTGCAAACGATGTTCGATAGCGCACGGAACGTCAGTCTAACGGATGTCAAAGTAAGCGGGTGAATCCTGCCGCATGCGGTTCAAGGCACTTGCCAATGCGGCTGGCATGGGATTCGTGGGTCGTATATCAATTACACAAGGAGATCGACATGAGCGGAATAGCGAAAGTTCTGGTGTTGGCCGTGCTTTATGGAATGGCACTTCCGCAGGCCATGGCCGAGGGGTTCTACGGTGCGCTTGACCTGGGACAAACGAACGAAGGTGATGCGTGCAATAACGGACTGGTCGGGAGTTGCAGCGGCACTTCCACCGCGTTCAGGGTAGGCGGAGGGTATCAATTCGTTCCGATGTGGAGCGCGGAAGTCAGTTATGCCGATTACGGCAATGCCAGTACCGGAGGTCCGGCGGGAGATTGGCGAGCCAGCGGCCTGCAGGCTTCGGGAATCGGCACCTTCCCGGTGTGGAGGGATATTTCGGTGATCGGAAAGGTCGGCCTTGCCCGCACTGATTTCAAGCTGTCTGCGACATCCCGTTCTTCCACGACAACCAATCTGGCCGTTGGTGCCGGCGTTCAGTACGACTTCAGGAAAGACATCGCTTTCCGCGCCCAATATGAGGATCTGGGTACGGTCGGAGATGCCAATACGACCGGTACGACGAAACTGACGCTGCTTTCCGCGGGTGTTATTTTCAAGTTCTGATCGTATCGATTCAATTCGTTGCTTGTGCAGCGTGACAGTTGCACTGTCAACGATGCGGCCGGACAGCACGTTATCTGCCACGCAACACCGGTTTTCAATCCGCTAATAACAGGAGGAATTCACATGTATAAGTCAAAAGCCCTGCTCGCTGCCTTGGGCGCTGCATTGGCTGTGTCCATGCTGCCCGTGGCTCACGCTGCCGAGGGCGATATCAAGCAGGATACACGGGATATTCGCACGGACAAGAGAGACATCACCAGAGACAACCGGGATATGCGGCAGGATACGCGCGAAAAGAATGCCGATGTTCGCGAACGCAACCAGGATCGGCGCGAACTCAGTCAGGACAAACGCGAGGGCAACACTGCCGGCGCAGCCAGGGAACGCAAAGAACTGGGCAGGGACAACGCCGGTCTCAGAAGAGACAATCATGGCTTGAACAAGGATCGCGCCGATCGTCGCAATGACAAACGCGAATTGAAAAAGGATCGTCAGGAGCGTCATCGCGACAAACTGGCAAAACGGAAATAGTTCGCCCGGTGAGTGGCGGGCTTGACGCCCGCCTGATCCATGCCGTTGGATAGTTGTTATCGGTCCTGTTTACGCTTGAAGTCTTCCATGAAACCCACCAGTTGCTCAACGGCCGAGAGTGCCAGGCCATTGTAGATGGACGCGCGAATGCCGCCGGTCGACCGGTGGCCGGCCAGGCCCGAGAATCCGGCACTCTGTGCATCAGCAAGGAATCGCTTTTCAATTTCCGGGTCGGGTAGATTGAATGTGACATTCATCAGGGAGCGGTCCTTCACTTCGGCTCTTCCGCGATAAAAGCCGTCACTGCTGTCCAGCGCGCTGTACAGCAGTTTGGCCTTGTCCCGGTTTATTTCGGCCATGCGCGACAAGCCGCCGATGTCATTGAGCAGCCAGCGCGTGATCAGCAGCACGACGTAGATCGCGAACACAGGTGGCGTGTTGAAGATGGAATGAGCCTGGATCTGGCTGCGGTAGTCCAGGAATCCGGGGAGGTCGGTCGGCGCATCGCCGAGCAACTCGTCCCGAACCAGGACCACAGTCACACCGGCCGGGCCGATGTTCTTCTGTGCATGGGCATAGATGAGCGAGTAGCGCTCGGCCTCGCAGGGCTGCGACAGGAAATCCGACGACATGTCGCACACGCGGGGAACATCGTCCCGGCCCAGCACGCGGTGGAATTGCAGCCCTTCGACCGTTTCATTCGAGATGTAGTGGAAATAGGGCGCGTCCGGCGAGTAGGCCAGTTCTTCATCTGACGGCAGCCGGCGATAGCCGTTGGCTTCGCCGCTCCAGAGTACGCGGATCCCGCCTTCGCGCCCGGCTTCGGCCAGTGCTTTCCCGCTCCAGTAGCCGGTGTGCAGATATTCCGCGGGCGACGTTTTGCCGCGCAGCAACGTCATCGGGATCATGGAGAACTGCTGGGTCGCACCGCCCTGCATGAACAATACGTGGTAGTTGTCCGGCAGGCCCAGCAGCTTGCGCATATTGTCCTCCAGTTCGGCGACGACTGCGGCGAACCAGTCCGAACGGTGGCTGATGCCGAGCACCGACAGGCCGACTTCCGGCACTTCCATGATGGATTGCTGGGTCTGCAGCAGCACGCTGTCGGGCAATGCGCCCGGTCCGCCGGAGAAATTGAGGTTGTTGAGTGGGTTCATGTGCATGCGATTATTTGCCGGTCAGACGGAAAAGAAAATCCCTGAATGCGTTTTTGACTTTGAGCATGTGGACCTGCTTGTAGGGAAACAGCTGTTCCGGGTCCATCGCATGCACGACCATGGTGTGGTCGATCTCGAAAATGAACAGCTGTCCATCCTTGGCTTCCGCACAATCGATGCAGAGATAGTCGAGCCCGGTGCGCTGGTGGATCGCCTCCAGCGCCGCACGATGGCGTAGCGCAAAGTCGTCGAAGTGTTGCATGAAGGCGGCTTCTTCTTCCCTTTTTTTTGCATCTTCGTACATGCCTGCATTCACGTAATGGATCATCCAGTGCGACGATATGCCCATGTGGCAGGCATAGGGCTTTCCATCGATCAGCACCACGCGGTATTTGCGGAACAGTCCGCCCTTGCCGCTGTAATCGATGAAGCGGGAGAGGAAGAATGCTTCGCTCCCCACTTTGGCGAGATAGGCGGCGAGTTCTTCGGGGCGCTCGATCCTGTCGAGATCGCGCCCGGCGTGGGAGCCGACCGGACGCACGATGATCGGGAAATCGCAGCCTGCAAACTGCCCGGATAGCGGGACGCTGCCCGCCGCGATTTCCATTAGCACTGAACGGGAAGCATGCAGTGTCGGCGGGATGAGCAGGCCCGGCGCGTCCTGCAACAGCCTGCTGGCAGCTTCGCGCCCGGTTGGCGGAATCAATTGCGGTTTGTTGATTACCGGCTTGGGCCAATGCGCCAGCGGTTGTTCCAGCGCCGCGAGCGTCGCGCGATTCTCGTCGGATTCGCAAATGGCGACAAACAGGGCGTCGTGCTCGGGAATGGGCAAAGCCAGCGGATCATGCGGAGAAACGTAATAGAAGATCAGATCGACGTCGCTGTTTTCGAGCAGGCAATCGAGGGGCGTATTCTCGGAAATGTCTCCCGGGACAGACAATATCAGCAAGCGCAACTTTGCGGGCTGGGTTGCAGCCGCCAGGCGATAGACGCGCTTTTGCTGCAGGGCCAGGGACTGGATGGACAGGCCAAGTTCGCGTTGCCCGAAGCATTGCACGATGACGGACAGGTTCAACCAAAGTTCCGCATCGGCGGTGTTCCGGCCGGCGCGATCCAGCATCTCCTGGCCGAGCGGGCGAAGATCGGTGCCGGCGATGCTTGCGCGCAGAAAAGGAGCGAGCCCGAGAAAGGCCGTCTCGGGCTGAACCTGGCTGTCGGTGGCGGAGGTAGTGATCAAATTTATTGGCTGTGTTTTATCGTTATTCGAGATGTCCGGCGTCCCGGACAGTTTCCTTTCCAGTATCTTACTATTGATCCGGCAGAGTGAAGTGTTAACACCGTTCGGGCTGAGCTTGTCGAAGCCCATTCACCTTTCGACAAGCTCAAGGCGAACGGACTTCAGACTTCACCGTGCCGGATCAATGATGCTGCCAAGCCAAGAATATCCTCCCGCATCGTTATCAAAAGCGGGAATAGAAGGATGTAAGCTAGGCTAAAGAGCGCTTTGATTGCCGCTCAGGTTGCCGCGGATGAAAGGTGACAGGCACAGTCGAAGGCGGAGCGGCCTTCAGGATGTGCTTCTTCATCCTGCCCATGACATGCATCTCGCAATTCCTGCAGTCGAACTGCAGTGTCAGGTGTTCGCTGCCGTTGATCAGCGTCATCGGTTCGGCGCGCACCTGACCTTGCACACCGATCACGCCCTTGGCCTGCTTCGGGCACAGGCTCAGTGAATAGCGTATGCAGTGGCGGGTGATCATCAGCGGGACTTCCCCGGCTTCTTCATGTGCCTCGTAGGCTGCCTCGATCAGCTTCACCCCATGTTTTGCATAAAAGGCGCGCGCAGCGGAATTGTAGACATTGGCGAGGAAGGAAAGAGATTCCTCCGGGTATTTTGCCGGAGGCTCGGCTGCCGCTTTGCGTAACGGGCGCACGTAAGCGCCGAGGCGTGCGGCTTCCAGTTTTTCCACCGCATCGCGGCGCAATCTGTTCGCCAGCGAACTTGGCACGAACCACGGTTGTGTCCAGTTGACGGTGACATGATGTTCGTTCAATTCCGAGCCGTTCGCCCTGCGCCCTTCGACCTTGCTCAGGACAGGCTTGTCGAAGGGTGAATGGATTGAGGCTGTCGATCCATGCCTGGCTTCGACAAGCTCAGCCCGAACGGACGGGATATTGCTCAGTTCAAAATTGGTATTGCCGAAGCGCGCCAGATGTTCGCGCACGCTGTCTTCCGCTTCTGCCGGATGTTGCGCGGGCTGCTTGTCGAAGGATGCGCTGGAGGTGACCGTGATACCGTCTTCATCCCGCAGCGTAAGGGAGAAACCATCCGCAGTCTCGGCAAAAACGGCGTCCACACCGATGCGGCGCTCGGCGGACTTTTTGGTGAGCGCCTGTTCCCACGCATGGTCGCGGTTGCGGCTGATCGCGAGCCCCGGGCGCAAGCCGTGCAACGTGTGCATGGGCTCGTTCGGATACACGCGCCAAACCTTGCCTTTGCGCTCGACCACGTTCGCCTGCAAGCCGATCACCTCGCGCTTGTGCAGGTAGTTCAACCCGTCGCTATTCGCCAGGTCTTCGTTCGACTCCATCTCGAACCACTTGTCGCCGACCTGCGTCACGGTGCCCAGTTCCAGGCCGACGAAGGTGGGCGTGTCGAACGCGCCGATGTCGGCCTTCCGTCCATTCGAGAAATAATCGGTCGCGCCGCGGTGGAAAGTCTTGTCCGGATCCGGCGTGAACAGCAGCTTCGTCTTGCCGCTGGACGCCGCATGCAATTCCGGGCGTTCGTTCAATATCCCGTCCAGCAACTGTCGGTAGTGGCCGGTGATGTTCTTCACATACGCCGCTTCCTTGTAGCGCCCTTCGATCTTGAAGCTGCGCACGCCCGCGTCGATCAGGGCGCCCAGGTTGCCGCTCTGGTTGTTGTCCTTCACCGACAGCAGGTGTTTCTCGAATGCGACGACGCGGCCCTGCGCATCCTGCAGCGTGTAGGGCAGGCGGCAGGCTTGCGAACAGTCGCCGCGATTCGCGCTGCGCCCGGTATGCGCATGGCTGATGTTGCACTGGCCGGAATAGGCAACGCACAGCGCGCCGTGGATGAAGTGTTCGATGACCGTATCGGCAGGCACGGCAGCGCGCACCTTGGCGATCTCCTGGATGGTCAATTCACGCGCCAGCACGATCTGCGAAAAGCCGGCGTCGGCCAGGAAGCGCGCCTTCTCGGGCGTGCGGATGTCGCATTGGGTCGATGCATGCAGATCGATGGGCGGCAGGTCGAGTTCCAGCATCCCCATGTCCTGCACGATCAGCGCATCTACGCCTGCTTCATAACAGTCGTAAGCCAGCTTGCGCGCGGCGTCCAGCTCGGCATCGTGCAGGATGGTGTTGAGCGTGACGTAGATCCGCGCGTGGAAGCGGTGTGCATATTCAACCAGTCCGGCGATATCGGCGAGCGTATTGCCGGCCTTGTCGCGCGCACCGAATGCGGGGCCGCCGATGTACACCGCATCGGCGCCGTGCAGGATCGCTTCGCGTCCGATGGCGGAAGTCTTCGCGGGAGCGAGCAGTTCGAGAGGTTGGGATGAATGGTGTACGGACATGCGCCGGAATTATACCGGAAGAGGGATTCGCAACCTGGCATCGCAACTTTCCAACTGGTAACACCAAATTCGCATAAGGATAAATAGCATAAATAATTAATTTATTTTTAATATGGCGCCAGTAAATTTGCGCGGTCGTTAATTTTGAGTGAAGACGCGTAAATAAAATGCTTGCCTGGAACGAAGACGAAACACCCAAGAAAGCCAGAATAGAAATCATCCCGATGATCGACGTGATGATGTTTTTATTGGTATTTTTTGTATTGATCAGCCTGAACGTGATTCCCGCCCTGGGGATCAAGACCACTCTGCCGGGCTC
>DAIDAJ010000002.1 GCA_027310665.1 Sideroxydans sp.
GCCGCCTGTTGTGCGGCAAGCTTTTTGGCCTCAGCCTCCGCTTTCTTCAAGGCAGCGGCTTCTTCCTCCGCCCTCTTCTTCGCTGCAGCCGCAGCCAGTTTCAACGCGGCTGCTTCTTCAGCCGCCTTTTTCCTGGCTTCAGCCTCGGCCAATTTTGCCGCGGTTGCTTCCTGTGCACGCTGCCTTGCTTGCTCTTTGGCCAGTTCTTTTGCAGCTGCAGCCTCTTGCGCCGCGAGGATCCTCGCTATCCTGGCCGCTTCCGCATCTGCACGCGCCTTTTCACCGGCTTCCAGGGCGGCACGCATCGCCTGCTCGGCTATGGATCGATTTTCGACAGCTGCTTCATAAGCAGTTCGTGCCTGACGTGCAGACGCCTCTTTTTGGGTAGCGATGACTTGTTTTGCTTCCAGTATCTGCCTGGCTTCCGCTGCTGCCTGATTGGCCGCGAGCATGGATTTATTGGCGAGGGTCAATGTTTTTTCTGCCGCCGCCGCATCTCTGGCTGTGCGAATCTCGTCTGGCGTCAATTTAACCTTCTTCACCTCTGACATCTAAGTCTCCTTAAATAAAACACTAATCAGATCAATTACATTCGGGGGTAATCGAATTCGATTTCGAATAATTCCGCTGGATCAGAACCGCATACTTGCCATGCCTTCATGACGCTGCATCGGGTACGAGTAAAGTATCGTCAACGATACAGAACGAACGTTCTGCTGTCAATTCTGTCCGTCATTGTTGTTGCCGCGAAAAATTAAAATGCCTGATCCGGAGTGCTTTTACGGTCAATCCCAGTCGACGCGACCTTGATTTTCCGGAAAACGGAAAGTGAATTGGCATGGCTTGGACAAGATCGGCATATGTCCTGTTAATAATCAGGACGACATAAGGGGATAGCCCTGCATTCGCGGTTCAGAACTTAATCAGAAGAGCGAGAGTCTTAATAATGTGTTGGATCTGGAGGGAGTCAGGACATCATGTGTCAAGGCTAAGGAATCGAAAGTCTTTGCCGCACGAAATATTCGGAAGGAGGACTCTGTGAAAAAACACGCAACCGCAATGCTGCTTGCCGCTGCTATATCC
This sequence comes from Sideroxydans sp., assembly GCA_027310665.1. Taxonomy (GTDB): domain Bacteria; phylum Pseudomonadota; class Gammaproteobacteria; order Burkholderiales; family Gallionellaceae; genus Sideroxyarcus. The sequence goes on from DAIDAJ010000002.1 coordinate 1,084, forward strand.
GCCGCTTTGCCGGCTTACGCAGAAGGGCATTTTGGAGGAGGCCGCAGTGGAGGTTTCGGCGAGGGTTATGGTGGGGGCTTCGGACAGGGCCGTGGCGAAGGTTTTGGCCAAGGGCATGCTGAAGGCTTCGGCCAGGGACGTACCGAAGGTTTCGGGGAAGGACATCATGGCATGCATTTCGGCCGAAGCCACTGGGAAGGCGAACGCGATATCCGCCATTTTGATGACCGTCATCTTTCCGTCTGGCGGGAAGGAGGCTGGCGACATGTCGCTCACGACGGCATATTCGGCTGGTGGTGGATAGCTGCCGACACATGGTATTTCTATCCTGCGCCGATCTACCCTTATCCGAATCCCTACGTACCATCAGTCATGGCTGTACCGCAGCTTTCCGAATCCGGCACGCTCGTGCAACCGCCATCCCGGAGCTGGTATTACTGTCAGGCAAGCAACAGCTATTATCCATACGTTCCAAGTTGTCCCACGGGCTGGAAAATGATCCCTGCAACTCCGCCACAAGGTCCGGCCACTACACCAAGCAATGTGGCGGCTCCTCCGGGCGGTCCGTCTTACTAGCCGTAGACGACCCTGTGCGAAAGATGCTTCCGTATTCCTTGCCGCAGGAGTAATGCCAGGAAAATAAATCAGCCGTATCCGGGTTGAATAGATGAGGCAGCAATCGGAAAGCACCGGGCTTTGAATCGTATAAACCGTGACGGGCACTTGAATCAAGTGCCCGTCATTTTTGTTAATCTTCCCGAGTCAGAATTTGAGAACTATACCTGCAGAGATCATCGAAAGGCTTATGCGGGGAGGATTGGAAACCCCGTAAGCACTGTATATGTCGTACGAACCGAAATTTTCATACTGGGCACGGATGGCAAAATCCTTGTTCAATTCATATTGAACGCCGGCCCCGTAGGTTACCGCGTTCTTTATCTGCCTGCTGATGGGCGCCCCATTGATTGAGATACCTTGCATGACTGCACCGGTAGTATTTGAATTCGCGTGATAGCTTTCACTGAATTCGGCGCGAACGGTCCCTACTTTGCCGAAGAAAGAGAATGCACCCGTGATTGGAACTGTCGCCGTTCCGGCAAATGCCCAACCCATCGCCTTCGTTGACCAGGTAGCGAGTGACCCGCTGGTCGCAGAGACGGTAGATATCCCTTCTCCTGTCGCATTTCCCAGATCTCCATAGCTGGCCTCAAAGCCCCAAATCGGGGTAAATCGATAGTTGTAGGCTAGGCGTAAAGCGGTATGGGTTTCCCTGCAGGTACCGCCCGGCGCCATCGCGACGGTGACCCAAGGCGAATCGCACGCATTTTTCGCTTTGGAGTATCCACCGCTAAAAATGAGCGATGAATTCGAAGATTCATAATCGGCAAATGCAGGGGAAACCGCCAAACAACAAATCAATGCCACTGCACATGTCCTGATGTGTATCAACATCACTTCGTCTCCATATCAATTGGTAAAAGAAATCGCCATGATTTGTTGTAATCAGGTTTGCACTTGCTCAATTTCTCCAATCCAAACAAGGTGCAATCAGCGACATATGCAACAAAATCTGCGCGCCGGAGATTATCAGCAATAACCATTGCCAGGTATATGCCAAAAGATATAGACCTCCCCCTATTCCTTATGCGCTCTCAGGAAATTCGTCCCGGCGGTTCGCTGATGCGATGAAAAGAAATTGGCAGATAACCTTGGGGAGACAGGGAAGACTCAGCTTCCAACAATGCGGGATGCACCAGCAAATGATGTTGCGCCCTGAAAATGTGCGTGCTTCTCATGCATATCAACCAGAAGCATGGATTGGCCACGGAATCGGCTTGGCGTGCTTCGTGCTTATACGGAAGGGACATCCATCACCCTAACGCAGCCCATCCTGAAAGAATTTCGATGACCATCCGCGTTACGCTAAACCACCAGACGAGCTACAGCTTTGACCGTGCAGTCAATCTCTGGCCCCACGAGGTCAGGCTGCGTCCTGCCGCACACTGCCGTACCCCGATACTCGGCTACTCTCTCAATATCGAACCTGCCGGACATTTCCTGAACTGGCAGCAGGATCCTTACGGCAACTGGGTCGCACGACTGGTGTTCCCGGAGAAAGCCGAATCGTTGAAGATCACGGTCGATCTTGTAGCGGACATGACGGTCATCAATCCTTTCGATTTTTTCATCGACGAGTTTGCCGAGAATTTTCCTTTCGAGTATCCGGACGGATTGAGGCGCGAGCTCGGCCCCTATCTTGAAACCGATCCTGCCTCTCCATTACTGGCAGCTTGGCTCGACCGTACGAAGAAGGAGTTGCCCGGCAAGCCGCTGCGCACCATCGACATGCTGGTCGGCATCAACCGGCGCATCACGGATGAAGTGGGTTATATCGTGCGACTGGAGCCTGGTGTGCAGACACCCGAACAAACGCTGGAACTGAAGCGAGGTTCCTGCCGGGACTCGGCCTGGCTGCTGGTTCAGGCGCTGCGCCACCTGGGCCTTGCCGCGCGCTTTGCCTCGGGTTACTTGATCCAGCTGAAAGCCGATGTGAAGGCACTCGACGGTCCTTCCGGAACCGACCATGACTTCACCGATCTTCATGCGTGGACTGAAGTCTATGTTCCGGGAGCCGGGTGGATCGGACTGGATCCGACCTCCGGCCTTTTGGCAGGCGAAGGTCACATTCCGCTGGCATGCACTGCGATGCCCGCTTCGGCCGCACCGGTGATCGGCGTCACCGAGGTGTGCGAGACGCATTTTGATTTTTCGATGCAAGTGACGCGTATCCATGAAGATCCACGCGTGACGCAGCCTTATACCGAAGCGCAATGGCAGGCGATACTCGACCTCGGGCATCAGGTCGATGCCGAGCTGTTGAAGCATGACGTGCGCCTCACCATGGGCGGGGAACCGACATTCGTGTCCATCGACGACATGGACGGCCCGGAGTGGAATTTCACCGCCCTGTCGGACAAAAAACGCGAGCTCGCGGGCGAACTGCTCAAGCGCCTGCAAGGGCACTTTGCGCCGGGCGCCCTGCTGCATTTCGGCCAGGGAAAATGGTATCCGGGCGAGCCGCTGCCGCGCTGGGCGCTGGGTTGCTATTGGCGCACGGACGGCAAGCCGCTGTGGAACGACCGATCCCTGCTGGTCACTTCGGACGGGGGCGGCAGCCATACGACAGAGGATGCGCTACGTTTCATTCAGCGTCTCACCCTGGAGCTTGGGTTGAGCCAACGCTTCGTGATACCTGCGTACGAAGACGTAATACAGGCCATCGATCAGGAACAGAAGTGGCCCGAGAACTTCGACCCTCGCCATTCCGATCTGAAAAAGAGCGATGAACGTCGTAGGCTGGCAAAAATGATTGAGCGTGGCCTGGGCGAACCCGTGGGTTATGTTCTTCCTCTCAAGGCATTGCCACCTGGGGTGCAGAAAAGCGCTTCCAAAGCTGCACTCTCGACGGGCTTCCGCTCCAGCCCCTGGCCTTTGCGTCGCGAACATTTGTATCTGATCGCGGGCGATTCGCCGCTGGGTTTGCGCCTGCCGCTTGCCTCGCTGCCCTGGGTTGCTCCCGCAGACAGGGAGGAAGAGTTCGGTCGCGATCCGTTCGATGCTACCGACGAAGCTCCCGATGCAAGACCGGCGCAGAAAAAGCCGCACGCCGCGGCCAGTTCAATTAAAGAGGGTTACGATCCGCGAGAGATCATCCACACCGCCTTGTGCGCAGAAGTGCGTGCGGGTGTGCTGTGCGTGTTCTTGCCGCCTGTGCCCTTGCTGGAAGATTTCGTGTCGCTGATTGCTGCAATAGAAGCCTGTGCCTCGGCATTGAAGTTGCCAATGCGGCTGGAAGGTTACACACCACCGTCAGATCCCAGGCTGAAAGAATTCCGTATCACGCCCGACCCCGGCGTGATCGAAGTGAACATTCATCCTTCCAGCACTTGGGCTCAGCTGGTGGAGAACACGCAGACGCTTTACGAGGAAGCGCGCCTGACAAGACTGGGCACGGAAAAGTTCATGCTCGATGGACGCCATTCCGGCACAGGCGGCGGCAACCACGTCACCATAGGCGCAGCGACTCCGGCAGACTCGCCCTGCCTGCGGCGGCCGGATGTGCTGATGAGCCTGATCACGTATTGGCAGCACCACCCCGCCCTTTCCTATTTGTTCTCCGGCATGTTCATCGGCCCCACCAGCCAGGCTCCGCGCGTGGATGAAGCGCGTCACGAAAGCCTGTACGAGCTGGAGATCGCATTTCAGCAAATGACCGAGCATTTGAAGCCGGGCGAGGAGACTCTGCAGCCGTGGCTGGTGGACAGGCTGCTGCGCAACCTGCTGGTCGATCTTTCCGGCAACACGCATCGTGCCGAGTTCTGCATCGACAAGCTGTATTCGCCCGATAGCGCGACCGGGCGTTTGGGCCTGCTTGAGTTTCGCGGATTCGAGATGCCGCCGCACGCGCAAATGTCGCTGCTGCAGATGTTGCTGCTGCGTGCGTTGCTTGCACGTTTCTGGCAAACGCCTTACCGCGGCGAACTCACGCGCTGGGGAACCGGGTTGCATGACCGCTACATGCTGCCGCACTTTGTGGCGCAGGACATGCGCGATGTCGTGCTGGATCTGCAGCGTGCAGGCTATGCCTTTGAGTTCGAATGGTTCGCGCCGTTCCTCGAGTTCCGCTTTCCGCGCTTTGGTACGGTGGTCTATCACGGTATCGAGATCGAACTGCGCCAGGCGATCGAACCGTGGCATGTACTGGGCGAGGAAGTCGCCGCCGGCGGCACGGCACGCTATGTCGATTCCTCGGTTGAGCGCATGCAAATCAAGGTCAGCCATATGAACGACAACCGGCACATCCTCACCTGCAATGGCCGTCCCCTGCCGCTGACGGCGACCGGCACGCGCGGCGAATATGTGGCCGGTGTGCGTTACCGGGCATGGTGCCCGCCATCCGGCCTGCACCCGACCATCGGCGTGCAGGCACCGCTGGTGTTCGACCTGGTGGACAGCTGGAACGCCCGTTCCATCGGGGGCTGCATCTATCACGTCGCCCACCCCGGCGGGCGCAACTACGACACCTTTCCGGTCAACGCGAACGAAGCCGAGGCAAGACGCGTTGCGCGCTTCTGGAATCACGGCCATACGCCGGGCGAGATACATATACGGCGCGAAGGACGCAATCCCGATTATCCGATGACGCTCGATCTGCGCCGTGCGCCGGAACCGATGATGGAAGGCCCTGCCGGCAAGGCCATCGAGTTGATCAAGCCTGTACAAAAGACAAAACGATAGGGGTACTCCATTAAAGGAAAGGCGAACTTTGTTGCTGTAAGTCCAAGTTGTGGCACGGTATTCGCTCAGTAATGCTCAATACATGGAGTAAAGAACAGATCATGGAAATTTCCCTGTCGGAATATAAAAGCATAACGGCCTACGATGAACTGTTCGATACCAACTTGCGCCCGCGCAGCGCGGCCCAGCCCCTGTTCGACTACCTGAACTCGCTGGACGCGAACGAATTGCTGGCACGCCGCCAGGCGGTGGAAGCGAACATCATGGCGATGGGTATCACGTTCACCATCTACAGCGAAGCGGGCAACATCGACCGGGCATGGCCGTTCGATGTCATCCCGCGGGTGATGAGCCGCACCGAGTGGGACCCGATCCAGGAGGGACTCAAACAACGGCTGACAGCACTCAATCTGTTCATCAATGATTTGTACAACAAACAACAAATCATCAAGGATGGCGTATTTCCGCGCGAAGTACTGGAAGGCTCGGTCAATTTCCGCCCCCAGTGCGTGGGTGTGACGCCCCGCTTTGGCGTGTGGGCACATATTTGTGGCACTGACTTGGTGCGCGACCGCGACGGTACCGTGTATGTACTGGAAGACAATCTGCGCGTTCCTTCCGGCGTGTCTTATATGCTGGAAAACCGCCAGATCATGAAGCGGATATTTCCCGAGGTCTTTCGTACTACCTCGATCCTGCCCGTGGATGACTACCCTACCCAGCTGTACCAAACACTGGCTGCATTGTCACCGCGTCCAGGCGACCAGCCGGTGATCGCCGTGTTGACGCCAGGCATCTACAACTCGGCCTACTTCGAACACAGTTATCTCGCGCAGCAAATGGGCGCCCATCTGGTGGAGGGACAGGACCTGCTGGTCGGTACCGACGACAGGGTGTACATGAAGAACATCTTCGGTTTGCAACAAGTGGATGTGATCTATCGGCGCATCGACGATCACTTCCTCGACCCAGAGGTATTCAGCCCGGACTCCATGCTCGGCGTGCCCGGCTTGATGCGCGCCTGGCGCAATGGAAATGTGGGCATTGCCAATGCGCCGGGCGCGGGCGTGGCGGATGACAAGGTGGTGTACGCCTTCGTGCCCCAGATCATTCGCTACTATCTGGATCAGGATCCTATCCTGGCCAATGTGCCCAGTTATCTGTGCATGTATCCGGACCAATGCGAACACGTATTGAAGAACCTGGATAAGCTGGTGGTGAAGCCTGCCAACGAGTCGGGCGGCTACGGCATGATGATCGGCCCGCGTGCAGACGAAACCGAACGCGTAAAATTTGCCGAACTGATCAGGGCCAATCCACGCAATTACATGGCGCAGCCGACGCTCGAGATCTCCACTGCACCGACCTTGGTGGATGGCAAATTGGCTCCGCGCCATCTGGACTTGCGCCCTTTCATACTGCAATCGGACAAGCTCTATGTGACGACCGGCGGTTTGACGCGGGTCGCACTGCGGCAAGGGTCACTGGTGGTGAACTCATCGCAGGGCGGCGGCAGCAAGGACACCTGGATCGTCGAGGAGATGCCATCATGCTAGCCCGTGCCGCTCAAAACCTTTACTGGATGGCGCGCTATCTGGAACGCGCTGAAAATACCGCACGACTCATCAACAGTACGACCGATGTACTTCTGGACCTGCCGCAAGGTGCCACCCTGGGATGGGATACGCTGATCAAGGCGGTCGGACTGGATGAATCGTTCAGCAAGCGATACTCGCAAGCCAACGAGGATTCGATCATGCGCTTCATGATCGAGGACGAGCAGAATCCCAGTTCCATCCTGTCCTGCGTTAAGTATGCAAGGGAGAACACCCGCACTCTGCGCGAGCTGCTGCCCGAGGATCTGTGGGAGTGCATCAACAGTTTGTATCTTTATCTTCGTGCCAATGCCAACCAGGCAACGACGAGCCGCCGCGAACGTTACCTGGTACTGAACAATGTCATCGCAAAACGCCATGCGATCGTCGGACTCATCTCCGGCGTGATGGCACACGATCTGGCGTATCAATTCATCCGGCTCGGGCGAAACATCGAACGTGCCGACATGACCACGCGTATCCTGGACATCAATTTCGCGGTTTCCATCCCGAAGGATATTGCGCTCTATGAAATGAGCATCGAAAGACTGTGGATGAGCACACTGAAAGCGCTATCTGCCTACCAGACATACCGGCGGCGCAAGGCAGTGCATGTCAGCAGCAAGAACGTGATCGACTTTCTGATCAATGACGAACATTTTCCGCGCAGCCTGCTTTATTGCCTGAATGAAATGGAATCCTGTCTGCGCGTGGTTCCATTCTCTGACACTGTGTTGAATACGGTCAGGAATTCCAAGGCAGGTTTGCAAAGGCTTCTTTCCGATAACCTGCACAACGGCGAACTGCACGAACTGTTGGATCTGACGCAAAAAGATCTCGGAGAAATCAATGCCGCCCTGAACAAGCAATATTTCCATGCCAAAGTCGGCCAGCAGCAAAGCCAGTCAGATGCTGAAATGGTCCAATGACGATCATGATCGATTGATTCCATCAAAGAAAAATGACCTACTGCTTATCAGTCAACATCGATGAAGGGATGGTTTTTTGTTCCGATTCCCGCACCAACGCCGGGTTCGACAATGTTTCGAGCTATTCCAAGATGCATCCCTTCGTATGGCCAGGGAGCCGCGTTTTCGTTCTGCTCTCGTCAGGAAATCTGGCGACCACACAGGCAGTGATCAACCGTTTGGATGCCGATCTGGACAAAGCAGCACAGCCCAACCTGCTCAATGTCGCAAACATGCATGAAGCTGCAGACTATGTCGCCTCGATCAGCAGCGAAGTGCAAAAACAACAGTCCTTGCGCGATGCTTCCGGCGGCAGTCTGGAAGCGACATTCATTCTGGGAGGACAGATCGCGGGCGGAGTACCCGAGACACTGCTGATCTATGCCCAGGGCAACTATATCCATGAATCAAGCGAACATCCGTTCCTGCAGATCGGTGAGATCAAATACGGCAAGCCTATCCTTGATCGGGTCATCAGACGCAACATACAACTTGAGGCCGCCGCCCGTTGCGCGCTGGTATCCATGAACTCGACAATACGCAGCAACCTGTCGGTCGGACCGCCAATAGATATGATGATCTACAACAAGGATAGCCTTGATGCTGGGCGCCGGTTCACGCTGACCGAAGACGACCCTTTTTACAGGAGTATCGCACTATCGTGGAGTGCGGGGCTGGTTCGGGCACTGGAGAGTCTGCCTCGCTTCGAATGGGAAATCGATCAGGTGAAATAGCTGGATCGTTACCCGCTCCGGGGTGGCTGTGTCCGGTACAACGTCATGCTTTGCGCCATCCGCTTTGACCCGCACTTGAGTTTGCCGATTATCCAAACGCATGTTACTGTTTCTTTACTGCAGCTTGCTTAGCGCTACCGCGGAAATGACCAAGGGATCGAAATGACTTATTGTTTTGCCATCAACACCCAATCTGGATTCGTATTGTGTTCCGATTCGCGCACCAATGCCGGGTTCGACAATATCTCGACCTATTCCAAGATGCACACCTTTACATGGCCAAACAACAGGGTGTTTGCGCTGCTTTCGGCGGGCAACCTGGCAACGACCCAATTGGTGATCAAGCGCATCAAGGCCGACCTGGACAGCGGAGCGACCCCCAATCTGCTTGCCGTCAGGAATATGCAGGAAGCGGCAGATTATGTGGCCACCGTCAGCACCAGCGTGCAAAATCTGCACGTCGTTCGCGACAACGGCAATGTGAGCTTTGAAGCGACTTTCATACTTGCGGGACAGATCGGTGCAGACCGGCACGAGACACTGATGATCTACCCTCAGGGGAACTACATACACGAGTCCGACGAACACCCGTTTCTGCAGATCGGTGAAGTCAAATACGGCAAACCCATACTCGACCGGGTCATCAAACGCGATAGCCAGCTTGCTCCTGCTGCCCGTTGCGCGTTGGTGTCGATGAACTCGACCGTTCGCAGCAATCTGACCGTGGGCCCGCCTATCGATCTGCTGATCTATGAAGCTGGCAGCCTGAATTTCACACATCAGCTTTGCCTGACAGAAGAAGACCCGTTCTCGAAGCAGCTTTCAGAAGCCTGGAACAAAGGGCTGGTGGCGGCGCTGGAAAACCTGCCCAGATTCTATTGGGAATCTCCAAGCGGGAATGTGGCAGGTGAGCCAGCTGCCAGTACTCTAAATAGAGGCAGCTGACTCGATTGGATATACATTCGCGGTGATGACCTGGCAGCTCAGGATGTCGCTTGCACGAATCCTGCCACTTTCACTTTACCCGAGATAGGCTGCCAGAACCCGTTCGTTCTTTGCAAGCTCCTCAGGTGTACCTTCGACCGCGATGCGGCCATGTTCCAGCACGTAGGCATAGTCAGCCACTTCCAGGGCACTCTTCGCGAATTGCTCGACCAGCAGGAGAGTGATGCCTGCTTCCTTCAGTTTCTTGATGATCACAAAGACTTCCTGCACGATCACCGGAGCCAGGCCCATGGATGGCTCGTCCAGCAGGATGATCTTGGGATTGGCCATGAGGGCGCGTCCTATTGCGAGCATCTGTTGCTCTCCACCCGATAGCGTGCCCGCCGCCTGCTTGCGCCTTTCGAACAGTCGCGGGAAAAGCGCGTAGACCTTTTCAAGGTCGACATTCGCCTTGGCCGCAAAACCGAAAACCTTGGGGAGGCGCGTATAGGCGCCCAGCAACAGATTGTCTTCCACGCTCAGCGGGGCGAATATCTTGCGGCCTTCCGGCGAATGCGCCAGCCCCAGGCGGGCGATCTTCGAGGCGTCCAGTTGCTGCACTTCCTTGCCATCCAGCAGCACTTTGCCTCCAGTGGGTTTCAACATCCCGGATAGAACGCGCATGGTCGTCGTCTTGCCTGCGCCGTTGGCACCGATCAGCGCGACCACGGAACCTGCCCGCACTTCGAAACTGGTGCCGGTCAACACTTCGCTTGCGCCATAGCCTGCATGCAGATCTTCGACACGCAGCAACGGGGTTTCTCCAAGCTTGCGCGAAGAGTAAGAGCTTTCCTTGCTGTCTCCCAGATAGGCTGCGATCACTCGCGGATCGCGCTTGACATCATCGGGCAGACCCTGCGCGATGATCTTGCCTTCGTCGAGGACGGTGACGAAATCGCACACTTCGTTCACCACACTCATGTGGTGTTCGATGAGTATGGTTGTGATGCCCCGCGCGCGGATCCTGCGCACGATCTCGTTGAGTTTCAGTACGTCGGGATGGGCCAGCCCAGCCGCGGGTTCGTCGAGTATCAACAGCTTGGGTTTGCGCGCCAGGGCGCGTGCGATCTCCAGGAAGCGCTGAGCACCGTAAGGCAAATCCTTGGCTTTGGTTCTTGCATCGCTAGCCAAGCCCACCAGTTCCAGCAGTGCAAGAGAGTCGGCCTGGGCTTTTTTCTCCTCGGCATAGGCAAATCCAAGAAGAACCAGCGGCAATGATTTTTTATACGCGCCTTCGCAAGCGACCATCACGTTTTCGATTGCACTGAGCTCGGCAAAGAGCTGGAGGTTCTGGAAGGTGCGCGCGATACCGGCCTTGGATACCTTGAACAGGCTGCCCTTCGGGAGTTCTTCACCGTGCAAACGCAATTGGCCTGCGCTCGGTGCATACAATCCCGAGATGACGTTGACCAACGTACTCTTGCCGGAGCCATTGGGACCGATCAGTCCGTGTATGTGCCCACCCTGCACCTGCATCGACACGCCGTCGACTGCCTTGATGCCGCCGAAATGGCGTTTGACGTCGATGAGTTCAAGCAGCAATCCGGTATCTTCCTGCTTGGGCAAAACCGCCTCAAGTGCCGTGGCATCGGGTAATGGTCGCGCCGGCACTTTGAAGAGCCGAGTCAGTTGTCTTTCGGCAAAGCCCATCAGTCCCTCGGGCAATCCCACTACCACCGAGAACAGCATCAAAGCAAAGATCGCCTTGCGCCAATCTTCGGTGTTCTGCACCAGCAGGCTGCCGGCCACCAGCAGGGCCATGCTCACGACGGGTGCCGCCACCTGGAACGAGATTCTGCGCTGCTTGCGGATACTGATCGTTCCCGCCACCAAAGCGATGAAGAGTCCAATAAAAGAGAACGCTTGGAACAAAGAACGGTTGGACAGCAGATTGGGTAAAAGCACGATCAGGCACGCACCAACAAATGCGCCCCACAGGCTTTTGCGTCCGCCCAGCACCACGCCCAATAACAAAATCACCATCAGCTCATAGACGAAGCTGCTGGGTTGCAGGAACTGGAAATTGAAAGCATAGAGGCCACCAGCCAATCCGCCCAGTCCAGAGCCCAGCGCAAAAGCGGCGACTTTGTGGCGGAACACTCCGACGCCCATCGCATCGGTGGCGATGGGACTGTCGCGCAGTGCTTCGAATGCCCTGCCCCAGTGTGAGGAAAGCAGGTTCTTCATGGCGATCCAGGTAAGCCCCAGAAGGATCAGACACATCCAGAAGAAACCTTGGGGGCCGAGGTGCAGACCGAGCAACAACGGCCTGTCCACTTGCAAACCTTGCGCCCCTTGGGTGATGCTCTCGAGTTCGTTCAGCGTGGTTGCGGTCAGCGCTGAAAAGCTGAGTGTAGCCAGAGCGAACTGCGGACCTTCGAGACGCAAGGCGGGAAAGGCCAGCAACCCACCGAACACGAATCCCACGAGCAGACTCGCAATCAAGGCAGGCAACATGGAGAAGCCAAAGACCATCACGCATAATCCACCAGCGTAGGCTCCCAAGCCGAGGAACGCGGCGTGTCCGAGATTGACCTGGCCCAGATAACCAACGCTGACATCCAGCCCGATCAGCAAGATGCCGTAGATCGCGAGCAGTGTCAGCAATCCCAATACGTATGAATTGCTGACAGCCAGGGGAATACAGGCGAGCAGGATAAAGGCGATGAGCTCTGCGCCATTGACGAGCAAGATTCTTTTCAACTTATACTTTCCTTATGCTGACTTTGCCAAACACCCCGTTGGGTTTCATGGCCAGAGCCAAAATCAACAAGATCAAACCGGGCGCCTCGCGCCAGCCACTGCCAATGTAAAAACTTGCGAGACTTTCCAGCGCACCCAGGAAAAGCCCGATCAGTACAACGCCGAAGCCGGAATCGAGACCGGCCACCACCGCGACTGAAAACGCTTTCAGGATGAGCGCCGAGGCCATGGTCGGTCCGACAGTGGTGATGGGAGAAACCAGAATCCCGGCCATGGCTGCGACCATGCCTGACAAGCCGTAGGACAGCATGATCGTCCTTCTGGCAGAGATGCCCATCAGTTCGGCCGCGTCGCGATCGGCAGACACAGCCTCAAAGGCCTTGCCCCACAGAGTCTTGCGCTTGAACAGTTCGATCATCCCCATCACGGCAAAAACGCCGATAGCCACTGACAGCTCGACGGGAGTGACGCTGATGCCGAAGAAGTGCATAGGATCGGATGAGATCGGCGTGGGGAAAGGATGGTCGTCTCTGCCCCAGATATTCTCGGCCGCAGAAAAACTGAACAGGCCAAGGATGATCGTCATCAATATCCAGCCTTCGCTTTTTTGCTCCAACGCGAGCCTTACCGCCAAGCGCTCCACCACCAGTCCGAGTAACGCACCGCACAACAGTCCGGCCGGCACCATGAGCCAGTAAGGAAAACCCATGTTGGTAAATGTCAGGCTGATAAAGGCCGAGAGCATGACCAGCTCTCCCTGGCCAAAATTGATGCTCTTGCTGGTGGCGAAAGTGAGTTGAAAGCCATAGGCAATCAGAGCGTAAACGAGGCCCATCAGGGCCCCGCTTACCCCCATTTGGAGGATGACTTCCATAATTTACTTTTCTTGCTTGATGAGGCGCTGCTTGTCCGCTTCGTTACCGAAAACTACGCGACCGTCTTTTACCATGCCCATGACTGCATTCTCACGACGGAACGCTTCATGAGTCTGTTCGACTGCCGGGTTCCACTTCGAGAATGGATGCTTCCAGGTTGCGATCACACCTTTTACCGGTTCCTTCAGGTCTTCCAGTGCCAGCTTGATCTTCTTCGTGTCGGTACTCTGCGCCTGCTTCACAGCTGCTGCAAAAATATAAACTGCGTCGTAACCCTGCGCGGCGGAAACCGGCGAAGGAATACGGTCTACATGATAGGCCTTGTGGTAACCTTCGATAAAGCTTCTGGCCTTCGCCGTGATGGGCTCCTCAATGAAGGTCTGCGGCATCAAGGTGCCGTTGCCGTTCTTACCGGCGTTGTCGATGTAGTTCGACATCGAGAGAGTCCAGCCGCCTATCAACGGAACATTCAGACCAATCTTGTCCATGCCGTTCGCAACTGCAGCGAGTTCAGGTCCGATACCCCAGATCAGGACCGCCTGGGCGCCGGCTGTCTTGGCCTTCAGCAACTGGGCCGTCATGTCTTTGTCACCGATATTGAATTTCTCGGTGGCGACCACTTCCAGCTTGTTGCCCTGGGCTTTGATCTGCGCCAGCAAGTCATCGCGGCCGGAAACACCGTAGTTCGTTGAGTCATACAGAAGGGCAACCTTGGTCAGCTTTCTGTTGATCGCTTCCTCAACCACCATAGCGGTCTGAATACCGTCATCAGCGGCGAAACGGAATATCGAAAGATCGGGCACACCCGCTTTGCTCCATTGCGTCATCGAAGCCGAACCGGCGGCGGGAGTGATGATCTTGGTGATGCCTTTTTCCTGCAGGTGTTTGTCGCCCGCAATGACCACACCGGTATTGACCGAACCGATCACGCCGGAAAGATCATCCATCGAAGCAAGCTCTTGACCGATCAGCGCGCCGCGGTCGTTTTTCGCTTCATCGTCGCGCTCGATGGTTTCGATCTTCATTTTTTTGCCGCCTACATCGATCCCGCCCGCGGCATTGATCTCATTGATGGCAAGCTTGGCACCATCACGCATGGAAGTACCCATCGGGGCAGAGCCGCCGGTGAACGGCCCGGTGATCGCCAGCTTGATGGAGTCCGCAGCAAACAGTTGAGCGGAGAACCCAAGCAACAGGGTAGCAAGCAGAGTCTTTTTCATTTTTCCTCCTGTGTCGAAATGGTGATTGAATCCAGACGCGTATTCTAACTTGAATCTTGTTCTTTACGCATTCTTAACATGACTTGAGAATGTGACATCCCACAATCTAATTGATATTCACTTCGATATCCCGAATAACCACTATATTAGAGTTGCCATAGTGGGCATATGAAAATTCCGATGATGCATTTTCCAAAGGAACCATCATTGCCCGGTATCACCGAAATTTCCGCGGGCAAGATATCAACTTTATACGTCCATACAGCGCTTAGTTCGCGCCATCGTCGGTAGCGTACATGAATTGCAGGCAACTCGACTCCGTTTGCCAGGCAATCAAACCAGCACGAGTTCTGCAAGGCTAAGCGAACCTCAGTGCAGAATCTGTTCATGATTCAACCACCGATATACGACATCTCGATCTTGTTTCGCGTAGCCATTGCGGCATGGCGCAATTGCGAATATCGATCATCACGCCGTATCCAGCCGGAAGCGATCAGATCGGACAATACCTGTTCGCTTGACCCTTGCCTCAGCGGTTCCCGCAGATCGACGCTCGCCCGGCTGGCGAACAAGCAGGTATATAGCTTCCCGTCGGTGGAAAGCCGCGCGCGAGTACAGGAACTGCAGAACGCCTGCGTAACTGACGCGATGACGCCGATCTCGCCAGCTCCGTCGGTATATCGCCAGCGCTCCGCTACCTCACCTTCATAATTGGATTCAATCGGCTCGATTTCATAGCGTGTGGCGACCCGATCCAATATCTGGCGCGCGGGAACCACGTCGTCCATACGCCATCCGTTCGAGCTTCCCGCGTCCATGTACTCGATAAAACGCAAGACGATACCGCTGCGTCGGAAATGTGCCGCCATGGGAACGATTTCATGTTCGTTCATTCCCCGCTTGACCACCATGTTGACCTTGATCGAGGGAAATTTTGCGCTCTGCGCCGCGGCAATCCCATCCAGTATTGTGGCAACCGGAATCGTCGATCCGCTGGCTTTGCTGAATGTGTTGTCATGCAACCCGTCAAGGCTGATCGTGATGCGGGACAGGCCCGCATCTTTGAGCGTTTGAGCTTTGTGGGCAAGCAGCACGCCATTGGTGGTCAATGCGATATCGACCGGTTTTCCGTCCACCGTTCGAAGCCGGGCAAGTATCTCGACAAGGCGTTCAATACCGCGGCGCAGCAGAGGTTCACCTCCGGTCAGGCGTATCTTCT
This sequence comes from Sideroxydans sp., assembly GCA_027310665.1. GTDB lineage: Bacteria > Pseudomonadota > Gammaproteobacteria > Burkholderiales > Gallionellaceae > Sideroxyarcus. Next base: position 16,680 of record DAIDAJ010000002.1, read on the forward strand.
GCACACCATGCTGAATGAATAACCGGGACAGTCTTTCAATTTCCTCAAAGCCAAGCAGTTCCGCGCGCGGCAGGTACGCATAGTTTTCGTCAAAGACTTCCCGCGGCATGCAATACGTGCAGCGCAGATTGCAGCGATCTGTCACCGAGATGCGCAGATCGCGCAATGGACGATTCATTCTGTCGGTAGTGATCCCATTCCGGGATGGGGATTCAAACAAACTTTGATAGCTGCGCGCGACATCTGGACTTGCGGCAGCGATTGGAATGACCCTATGCTGCAAAGTTCACACGCATCCAGTCGGCTTGGGCAATCCGCCATATTTGGTGATCGGCTTCATCGGCCCGGTCATCCAGATATCGAACAACTCCTTCTGGTCCTGGTCGATGTATTTTGCAAATTTGCGTATAGGCGGAACAACATTGAACTCCTCATAGTATTCTCGTGCTTTGAGGATATGAGACCACTTTTCATCGCTTAATTCATACCCGTCAGCCTCTGCCATGGCACGACCGATTTCCGGCGTCCAATCCAGCATATCCTCAAGGTATCCATCTCCATCGCGTGCCGGTAATGCCATATTCTTCTCCTAAATAATCATGGGTATTAATCAGACCGGCCATTGCCTGCCGGAAGGTTGCTGCATATTTGAAGTTCAGTCGTCTCCCAGTTCGGGAGCGGGATCGCGAATCTGGTTAAGCAAATCCTCGGCATCAAATTCCGTCTCGGCATGAACCATCTTGATCATCGTGGGGGAACCCACGACCAGTTCGATGCGCAATTGTTTTACTCTGGCCGAGGCATCCCGATAGACGTCATGCTGTTCCAGCTTTTTCAGCTGTCGAAATGGAAAATCGGTCACGTGGTAGATATAGTAGGGCATGGTTACCTCGCTCGATTTCGCTCTAAATACACGTTAAATTCAAGATGTGGTTCGTTTCAAAAAAGTGATGACGTTGGAGCCGGGAGCATTCTTGCTGGCACAGCTACCCTCGCCTACGCCGGCATTCTGCTCCGCCTCGTGCAACAGGTTGATCACATCCACATAATGTTTCTGTTTCACCATCATCAGTGCGGTGAATCCACCCTCATTGCATGCAAGCACATCCGCACCTGCATTCAAGAGCGCCTCAACCACCGCAGTTTCACCGTAACCCGCAGCCAGCATCAATGGCCGCACACCATAACCGATGGCGGCCTCTATGTTTGCGCCGGCATCGATCAATACTTGAACGACGTCCGCAAAGCCGCGCTTCAGCTCCGGGTTGTACACTGCTTTGGACAGCGGGGACCACCCGCGCTCATCGCACGCATTGACGTCCGCCCCGCCCTCGATCAACACTTGTACCATTGCAAGGTCACCCGCATGCGCAGCCATCATCAGAACCGTCGCGCTTTCGCCGTCGCGGGAATCCGCATCGGCTCCTGCTGCCAGCATCAGATGGGCAGAAGCGGCATCCCCAGCTTTCACTGCATCGATCAAATCTGTGTCCATGCTGTCCTCCGTGTAGTCTACTTTTGTACGGTATTTTGCAAAGCGTGACGGATCGCTTCGGGAGCCTTCATGATGTTCATGAAGCTGTTCTTGCCCATCATGCTCAGAT
>DAIDAJ010000008.1 GCA_027310665.1 Sideroxydans sp.
CGATGGTCAAGACGGCAAAATGATGAAGGGAGAAATACCGAAGTAAAGCGGGTAAAGAACCAGACAACAACGACAGACTTGAAAATCGCTGGCCCGCACTATGGGGCATATCGGGGAGAATAGCAAACGATATTATTAACCCAGATTGTCCATTATTTAGAAAAACCACGTCATACCGGCGAAGGCCGGACTCCATATGATTAAAAATTTTCCCACGCAAGTGACAACATCACGGTTTTGTCCGCTTCGCGGCCTATTTTACATAGCTGGATACCGGCCTTCGCCGGTATGACGGCCTATGGATTATCTGGGATTAACTATGCGCAATGAGCAGCTTTTGCATCATTTGCTCCGCCTGAGTTGTATAGCCCCCGCTGAACAGATTGGCGTGGTTCAGGATATGGTAAAGGTTGTACAGGTCGCGGCGCGTTGCGTAGCCCGGATCCAGCGGCCAGATGGCGCGATAGGCGGCATAGAAGCTTTCAGGGAAGCCGCCGAACAGTTCCGTCATCGCCAGGTCGCATTCGCGGTCGCCGTAATAGGCGGCAGGGTCGAAGATCGCCGGCGTGCCATCCGCCAGGAACCCATGGTTGCCACTCCACAGGTCGCCGTGCAACAGCGACGGCTGTGGAGAGTACCCCGCGAAGAAGGCTGGCAACGCGCCCAGCAGTTGTTCGCCCAGGCTCTGCAACCGGCCGCCGTAGCCATTCCTGGCCGCAAGCCGTAATTGAAAGCCGAGGCGGTGCCGGCGCCAGAACCCGACCCAGTCGTTCGTCCGGGCATTCGGCTGCAATGTGGTGCCGATGAAATTGTCCCCGGCAAAGCCAAACTGGTCAGCCGTGCAGCGATGCAAGGCAGCGAGTCGCTCTCCCAGCAAATCTGCTTTGCCCCGCGAACCCAATTCCAGGTATTCCAGCACCAGGTAGCCTTGTTCGCCTGAGATGCCATGCGCGATGGTTCGCGGCACGCGTAGCGTGCCGGTTGCGGCGATGGCATCGAGGCCGGCTGCTTCCGCGACGAACATCGGGTGATGCCGTGCATCGTTGACTTTGAGAAAATATGCCTCCCATCTGTGCCTTCCAGCCGGAAGGATTGATTGATACTGCCTCCGCCGACCGGTGTTGCATTTCTCAATTCAAACGAAAGGTGCGTGGCATCGCGGATGGCAGCAGTGAGGTGAGCAAGAAGATTTGCGTTCACGGCTTGAATCGCAAATCACCCTGTTCGTCAAAGTCGAACATCGGTCCCCAGGCGACTTCCCAGTAATGCCCGTCAGGATCGGTAAAGTAACCGCTGTAACCGCCCCAGAAAGTATCCTGCGGAGCTTTGGCGATGTGTGCACCGGCTGTCGCTGCAAGGTCGAAGATGCGCGTGATCTCTTCCTTGCTGCGTGCGTTATAGGCAAGCGTAAAGCCGCGGAACGAGCCCGGTGCGGGGAGCTTCACTTCTCCTCCAATGTCCTCGGCCAGTTTGTCCAGCGGGTAAAGCGAGAGCCAAACGCCCGGCAAGGGGATGAAGGTGACGCCTTCGTACTGCGTGATGGGCCGGGTGGAGAAGATCTCGCGATAAAAATCGGTGGAGCGGGAGAGGTCGGACACGCCCAGTGTGATGACGGTCATGCGCGGGATCTTCATGCTGCCTCCTTCTCTTGCCATGCCTGAGGTTCAGACATGGCAGTCAACGGGCTTACAACTTGATGCGGGATCCGAAATGCTGCTTGTACAGTTCCGCCAGTTCTGCGCGGGTGTATTTGTGGTTCTGGCCGCCGCGGCTGGCGATCTTGAGCGAACCCATCAGCGACGCCAGGCGTCCCGTGGTTTCCCAATCCCAGCCTTGCTGGATGCCGTGCAGCAGGCCTGCGCGGTAGGCATCGCCGCAGCCGGTCGGGTCGACGATAGCCTTCGGCTTCGGCGTGGGGATGGCGATCTGTTTGCCGTCGGCATAGATCAGCGAGCCGTCGGCACCGAGTGTGACGATCAACGCGGTGACGCGTTGGGCGATATCGGCCAGCGTCTTGCCGGTCTTGTCCTGCAGCATCTTGGCTTCGTAATCGTTCACGGTGACGTAGTTAGCCTGCTCGATGAAATCCAGCAATTCATTGCCCGAGAACATCGGCATGCCCTGGCCCGGATCGAACACGAAGGGGATGCCGGCTTCGGCGAATTCGCGCGCATGGTTGATCATGCCGTCGCGGCCGTCCGGCGAGACGATGCCCAGCGTGACTTCCCTGGCATCGCTGACGTGGTTGAGGTGTGACATGCTCATCGCGCCCGGATGGAACGCGGTGATCTGGTTGTCGTCGAGATCCGTGGTGATGAAAGCCTGCCCGGTGAAATTGCCCGGCACATGGCGGATATGCGTCTGCGGCAGGCCGATGTTCTCCAGGCGCTGCGTGTAGGGTGCAAAGTCGTCGCCCACCGTCGCCATGATCAGCGGGCGCCCTCCCAGCAATTGCAGGTTATAGGCGATATTGCCGGCGCAACCGCCGTATTCCCGGCGCATCTCCGGCACCAGGAATGCGACGTTCAGGATGTGGATCTGCTCGGGGAGGATGTGTTTCTTGAAATGGTCCTTGAACACCATGATGGTGTCGTATGCCATCGAACCGCAGATCAGAGTCTTCATGTCGTTACATATTATTGGTTGGGAGGCGCGGATTATAGCAGGGCCATATCCGGCGGCATCGCAGCAGATGGCGCATCATTTTTTGTTCCATTTTCGCAGCACAATCTTCTCGACCTCCACGGCACCGAACAGCAATGCACCGAACATCAGGATGCGCCACCATACCGCGGCGTCCAGCGACACGGTGCCGAACAGGTGCTGGAAGGCCGGCGCATAGGTGAATAGCGCTTGCAGCGATGCGACCGCAAGGATCGCGATGAGTACCGGGCGCGAGCCGGTGAAGCTGCGCAGATTGACCGAGGAGGCGAGCAGGAAGCGGCAGTTGAACAGGTAGAATATTTCGCCCACCACCAGCGCGTTCACCGCCACTGTCCTTGCCGCTTCGAGGCTTGCCCCGCGCGCCTGTTCCCACAGGAAAAAGCCGAGCGAACCCGTCACCATCAGGCCGGACACGAAAAGGATGCGCCACAGCAGAAAGCGGTTGAGCAAGGGCTCACCCGCGGCGCGCGGGGGACGCTGCATCACATCCGCCTCGGGCGCCTCGAAGGCCAGTGCCATGGACAGTGTGATCGCCGTGACCATGTTCACCCACAGGATCTGCACCGGCGTGATC
>DAIDAJ010000010.1 GCA_027310665.1 Sideroxydans sp.
GCACGCTGCCGCGAAAACTGGTCAGCAGCCCCTCCAGCCATTCGATGGAGGCGAAGTCCAGGTGGTTGGTCGGCTCGTCTAGGATCAGTACTTCCGGCTCTGCCACCAGCGCCTGCGCCAGCGCCACGCGCTTGCGCACACCGCCGGACAGCGAACCCACCAGCGCTTCCGGATCGAGTTCGAGCCGCTGGATGGCGGTTTCGATGCGCGCCTGTACCGCCCACCCGTTCTGCGCCTCCAGTTTGGTCTGCAGCGGTTGCATCCCTTCCAGCCGTTTGTCGTAATCGGCATCCGGTTCGGCCAACTGATGCGACAGGTGATGGTAATCCGTGATGAGCTGATGCAGCTCGCCCAGGCCGCGCGCCACTTCGTCGAATACAGTGGCATTGGAATCCAGTACCGGTTCCTGGCTGACAAAACAGATGCGCGCGGAGGGCTGTCGCCACAATGTTCCGTCATCCAGATGGGCTTGACCTGCAAGCACTTTGAGCAGGCTGGATTTGCCGCCGCCGTTGCGCCCGATCAGGCCGACGCGCTCCCCCTCGTCGAGCTGAAACTCCACATGATCCAGCAGTGCTACGTGACCAAAGGCCAGTGAGGCTTTATCCAGCGTGATATACGGCATTTAACTTTTCTTTTCTTGTGGCAGGGAGGATTGATAGAGCAGCGAAAAACCGATGGCGAAGCAGCCCATCGCGAAATAGCCGAAAGCCGTGGTGAAGGTGTTCAGCACCAGATGCGTGTTGTAGCCCTCGATACCTGACTCGAAGAACTGGAACACGAACAGCAAGCCGGCCAATACGTTTCCGGCGAGTACGACACGGTGCCCAAGTCTGTAACCATTGCCTTCCGGCTTGCCATGCGGCGGCAAACCGCGCATGAAGTGCCAGGCCAGGTAGATCAACAGCAGCAACAGCAAGGCGCCGACGATGCGTCCCGGTACACTGCCTTCCGGGGTGGGCGCGCCCAGCATCTCCAGCAGGGCATTCCCCGCAGCAGCCACCCATCCCATGGCCAGCGTCTGCAACATAAGGAACCACGCGGCAAATACATTCAGATTCTGATGCCTCATCACTTCTCTTTCGCAGCGAGCTGCCGTAAATCCTCAATGATCTCGGTCGAGTGCCTTGAGGTCTCGACTTTTTCATACACTTTCGCGATCTTGCCCTGCGGGTCGATCAGGAAGGTGTAGCGTTTGGCGAACTTGAACAGCCACAGGTTCGTCAATGCGCCGTAACGTGCCGCCACTTCGGCGGACTTGTCCGCCAGCAACGGGAACGGCAGGTGGTATTTTTTTGCGAACTCGGCGTGGCTTTCGCTATCGTCCACACTGATGCCGACCACCTGCGCACCCATCGCCGCGAGCTTGTGCATATCGTCACGGAAGGCGCATGCCTCCTGGGTGCAACCCGGCGTGTCGTCCTTGGGGTAAAAATACAGCACCAGCCATTTACCCGCAAATTCGCCAAGGTTATGCCGCACCCCGTTCTGGTCAGGCAAATCGAAACTCGGCGCAGGCTCGCCAACCTTGGGCAACTCAGCCGCGCGCGCCATCTGGCTCACCAAGAGGAATAATGAAGCAAGCAAACCGAGCAGAATCAGCCATTTCATGGTGCTCCCCGAGTCTTGGGATAATTGGGGGACGAATTTTACGTTAGAATGCGCCCGATTCTGAATGATTCGCTCAGGTCCTCGTAGTTAAATGGATATAACCGGCCCCTCCTAAGGGTCAATTACAGGTTCGATTCCTGTCGAGGACGCCAGACACCTATCCGCACTCCTCAGTTCTGTGCCGGGAATGATGACATTGCCGCCTTGGCACAAGCTTATGCTTCGAGTCTCAACCCGCCATGCCTTCCAATCGCGTCACCTGCGGTCACCTGCTTTAGCGTGGCTAATTGCCCGATCGCGCCCGAGTAACTCAGTAATTTAGTCTTGTTAAATCTTTGATAAATTTAGATATTTATTGCATTTTGAGCAAATCGATGACACCATCAAATAACCACACTACTAACACGCCCTCAGCCGTTTCTGACTAATGGTTTGTTATCGAAGCCGAAACAAACTGGTGTGGCAGGCGCAAGTTCTCATAAATTTATTTTGGAGGTGCAATCGTGTTAGGACTATCTCTTCCGGTTTTCTTCGTTATGGCTCCATTTATGCTGCTGTCCTTCCTGATTTTGCTGTCCGGAAAATCTTGAAGTAGAAACGGCAGTCTGCTTTACCCCAACTGCAATATCGGGGGCGGCCTGGCTTTGGCCAGGCCTTTTTATTTCAGACATCTACCGATACGAAAGCCATGGCTCAATTCACATTGCCAGCAAAACATTTCGCTGAAGTTAAGGATTTTGGCGTATTGACTCATTACGGGATAAAGCTGTACTTTTTGTACACCAAATCAAAATAACCAACGAATACACAAACGGGCGGAATTCCTAAAATTAATTTAATAATTTTGTCGGCTGATGGTTGTTAGATTCCTTCGCTTGCCTGAAACATGACCCAAATCAAGAATAAGGCTGCCCGAAACCAAGAAGTATCCAGACATTTCCGTTACCCTGCCCCGTGAGTCCGGGGCCGCCTTGCTAGGATATTCCGGCCGGTTAGACACTGCAATTGCTTGCCCGTTTGACTTGTACTGACTTGTTCGTGCTGTCGAAGCAAACTGAACCTGAGGGAGACACTGAATGGATGGCCCCCGACTTAACCGTTTGAGCAAACTTGATATCAAATGGATCGTTCTGCTCTATGCCACCTTTGCGGGGCTGTGGATAGTACTTTCGGATGAGGCTTTGGAATGGCTTATCACCGACCCGTCAACCCTCCAGATTGCACAGACTTTCAAGGGCTGGTTCTATGTAGTTGTCACTTCCCTGCTGCTCTACTTCCTGCTTAAACGATCAGTAGACAGGAACGACAGTGCCGGCGAGCCGGAACGATACCCCGGCCTGGTCAACTGGGAACCTTGGCAGCAATATCTTTTCGCAGCAACAATCACACTCACCACATTGCTGTTGCGTGAAAGCATCTCCATATCATTCGGCGAACGACCGTTGCTGATCCTGTTCATGTTCCCGGTCATCCTGAGCGCGGCGATCGGCGGATTCGGTCCCGGAATGGTCTCCACTTTCATTGCGGCCGCCTCCGTCACCTTTATTGCATTTCCCACTGCCGCGAGCTTCCAGTTCGAACATTCCTACGACTTGCTTCAACTGGGATTCCTGATCGTAAACGGATTGCTCGTCAGCATCCTTAGCCTGATGCTGCACGAGGCGAGGCACAAATCCGACCGGGAGCGCAAAAAAGCGCTGGCCAGCCTGGGTGAAAAATCCCGGGCATTGCAACTGCTCGATGCGATTACCGAGGGCTCCACCGATGCGATCTTCGCCAAGGATATCGAGGGACGCTACTTGCTGTTCAACCAGGCCGCGGCGCGCTTCGTCGGGAAGTCCATACAGGAGGTTCTAGGCAAGGATGATTCCGGGATTTTTCCGCCCAACCAGGCGGCGCTCATCCAGAGGAACGACCGCGAGGTGATCCAAGACGATCGCGTCACGACTTTTCAGGAGAATCTCGATACCAAAGACGGCAAATCGTTTTTCCTTACCACCAAGGGTCCTTTGCATGACGACGCAGGCAACGTGACCGGCGTGTTCGGCATCTCGCGCGACATCACAGGAATCAAGACGGCCGAATTTGCATTGCGCCGCGAACGCGACCTCAGCCAGCGCTACCTCGATACGGCGCAGAGCATCATGGTCGCCTTGGACGATACAGGCCGCATCACCATGATCTCGCGCTACGGCTGCGAGTTGCTGGGTTACCGCGAAAACGAACTGCTGGGCGAGAACTGGTTCAAGACCTGTCTGCCGCAGCCGGAAGGTATGGATATCATCCTGCCGATATTCCGCCGGATATTGGCGGGGGACCTGGAGGATCATCAGCACCTGGAAAATGCCGTGCTTTGCCGCGACGGCAGTCAGCGGATGATCTCCTGGCGCAATAATTACTTCAGGAACGAAGCAGGCAACATCGTCGGCACGCTCAGTTCGGGGGAAGATATCACCGAACGCAGGCAGGCCGAGGACGCCTTGCACGAGAGCGAAGAGACTTACCGCTCCCTGTTCGAGCACATGCTCAACGGATTTGCCTATTGCCGCATGCTATATGTGAACGGCCGCCCGGATGACTTCGTCTACCTGAGCGTCAATCAGGCCTTCACTTCCCAAACCGGGCTGAAGGATGTCGCCGGACGCAAGGTCAGCGAAGTCATTCCAGGAATCCGAGAGGCAGATTCGGAATTGTTCGAGAAATACGGACGCGTCGCGTCGGGTGGCAAACCCGAACAGTTCGAAGTTTTTGTTCAAGCTTTGGATATGTGGTTCGCGGTCTCGGTATACAGCCCGAAGCGGGAACACTTCGTCGCTGTGTTCGATGTCATTACCGAACGGAAGAAGGCCGAGATCGCCATGCTTCAGCAAACCGCAGAATTGCGCCAGCGCAACGACGAACTCGAACGATTCAACCGCGCCACGGTGGGCCGGGAACTCGACATGATTGCGCTCAAGCGGCAGATCAATGATCTGTCGCATCGCCTCGGGCATGAGCCTCCCTACCCGCTGGAATTTCTGGACAGGCCAAGCAAAGGCAAGACTCCATGAAGCCGCGCCTGATCGTCTCCATCCTGCTGCCGTTTTTTGCCTGCGCCTTGCAGTGGATCCTGTGGGACTACTTCAGGCCTTATGTCTGGCTTCTCTTTTTTCCTGCCGCCTATTTCAGCGCCTGGATCGGCGGCAGGGCTGGCGGCATTGTCGCGACGATGATCGGCGCACTGCTGGCCTGGTTTGTCTTCATGGCGCCCTCATCCATCCTTGCAACGAGTAGCCCGGCATCTGCATTCTCTGTCTTGATATTCATTTTCATGGGCGTGCTCTTCACCTTCTTCTTCGAGCGCCTGCGGCAGGCGATGCAGCGCTCGAACCGCCGATTGCAGGACAGCGAAGTCCGCTTTGAGGCTACCTTCGAACAGGCGGCCGTCGGGATCGCGCTTGTAGCACTGGACGGACACTGGCTCAAGGTCAACCGCAAGCTCTCCGAAATCGTCGGCTACCGTCACGACGAGTTGCTTGCCCTGACGTTCCAGGACATCACCTACCCGGATGACCTGCAAACCGACCTCGCATATGTACAACAGATACTCGCAGGCGCGATACCCAGTTACACGATGGAAAAGCGCTACATCCGCAAGGACGGCAGCATCGTCTGGGTCAGCCTCACCGTTTCTCTGGTGCGAAAGTTCGACGCGACACCGGACTACTTTGTTTCCGTCGTTGAGGATATCCAGACGCGCAAGCAAGCGGAAGAAAGACTCAAGGAAAGCGAGGCCGTACTGCAGGAAGCCCAGCACCTTGCCGGCATCGGCAATTGGAAGTGGGATACTGCAACCGGCCGCCATACCTGGTCCGATCAGATATATCTGATCTACGGGCGAGACCCGGCACAGCCTCCGGCCATCTATCCTGAAGTGCAGCAATATTTCACCCGAAACAGTTGGGAAGATCTTTCGGCTGCCGTGGAAAAAGGTTTGGCGACTGGAACGCCTTACGAATGCGACGCAGAAGTGGTGCGCCCCGACGGAACGCACCGCTGGATCACGGCCCGTGGACATGCCACACGCGACGTGAACGGGAACGTCATCAACCTGCACGGCACGGTACAGGATATCACCACACGCAAACTTGCCGAACAGGCATTGCGCGAAAGCAAGGAGCAACTCCAGCTGTTCATCAGGCATGCACCCGCGGCGCTCGCCATGTTCGACCGCGAGATGCGTTATCTCTCCGTCAGCAGGCGCTGGCTCGACGACTACGCCCTCGGAGACCGCGATGTCACGGGGCATTCCCACTACGAGATCTTTCCCGAAATTCCGGACCGATGGAAAAGCCTCCATCAACAAGGGCTGGCGGGAGAAACCCTCCGGGCCGACGAGGACCGGTTCGAGCGTGCGGATGGCACCGCCCAATGGCTGCGCTGGGAAATCCTCCCCTGGCGCAAAAGCGACGATACGGTGGGCGGTATCGTGATTTTTTCCGAAGATATCACGCGATACAAACAGGCAGAGGAAGAGATTCGCCAGCTCAATGCCGGCCTGGAGCAGCGCGTGACCGAACGCACTGCCGAACTGTCCGCTGCAAACCGCGAACTGGACAGCTTCGCCTACGCCGTCTCGCACGACCTGCGCGCGCCCCTGAGAGCCATGACAGGCTTCAGCCAGGCACTGAAGGAAGATTACGGCAGCCAGTTGCAGGGCGAAGCCAGGGCATATCTGGAGCAGATCGAGATCGCCAGCGGCAAGATGAGCGGGCTGGTCGACGGTCTGCTGGTTCTGTCGCGCAGCACACGCGGCGAATTGCAGCATGAACTCATCGATATTTCGGCGCTGGCAACCCGGCTGCTTGAAGAGTTGAAGCGTAACGACCCCGGACGAACTATCGTTTGGCAGGTTGAGCCCGGCATGCATGCCACGGGCGATGCGCGCATGATGGAAATCGTGTTCGACAACCTGTTGAGCAACGCATGGAAATACACCGGCAAGACAAGGGATCCGTTCATTCGCGTTTTCTCGGGAGAAGTCGGTCACAGTCGCTGCTTCAGTGTCGCCGACAACGGCGCCGGCTTCGACATGGCACATGCCAACCGCTTGTTCCAGTCTTTCCAGCGCCTGCACCGCCAGGAAGAATTTCCCGGCATCGGCATCGGGCTTGCCACGGTGCAACGCATCGTCCATCGACACGGCGGCGAGATCAACGGCGATGGACATCCCGGCTCCGGCTCGACCTTCTGCTTCACCCTGCCCTTCAACGTTCAGGAAAAGACATCATGAAAGAGAAATCCATACTGCTGGTTGAAGACAACCCGCAAGACGAAATGCTTACCCTGCGTGCCTTGCGCAGGGCAAACCTGGTCAACCGGGTGGATGTGGCGCGGGACGGGCAGCAGGCGCTGGATTACATGTTCAGGGAAGGTGAGTTCGCCAATCGCGACGGCCCCGATCTGCCGGCCGTGGTGCTGCTTGATATCGGGCTGCCACGACTGTCCGGACTGGAAGTGCTGGAACGGCTCAGGGCGGATGAACGCACGCAGCTGATTCCGGTGGTCATGCTGACCTCGTCGGACGACGAGCGCGACCGCCTGGTAAGTTATGAGAACGGCTGCAACAGCTTTGTGCGCAAGCCGGTGGAATTCGCCGAATTTGCCGAAACAGTCGTACGTCTGGGCATCTACTGGCTGGCCACCAACGAACCTTCTCCCATATACCGAGCGCCATGAACAGCCCGCTGAAAATACTCGTCATCGAAGACTCGGCATCCGATTATCTGCTGCTGGAACGCTTCCTGCGCCAGCAGGATTTCGCCGCCGAATTCACCCGCGTCTGCAGCAAAGCAGACCTGGATGCAGCGCTGCCCGAACAATGGGATATCGTGCTTTCGGATTACAGCGTGCCGGGCATGGATTTCCACACAACGCTGCAGCAGGTCCATGCGCACTGGCCCGATCTGCCCGTGATCATCGTGTCCGGCAGCCTGACCGAGGAAATGGCAGCGGATCTATTGCGCCACGGACCCACGGACTTCTTGCTCAAAGGACATCTGGCACGCCTGCCCGCAGCAATCCGGCATGCACTCGAAGAGGCGAACGAGCGTACTGCCCGGAGAGCCGCAGAAGCAGAGCTATGGCGCAGCCAGGAAGATGCGCTGGAAGAGCAGCGCAAGGCACGACTGGCCTCGCTGAACCTGATGGAGGACGCCATCGCCGCCCGCGAACAGGCCGAGAGGGCGAACGCGGCATTGCGGGAATCGGAGTCCAAATACCGACTGGTGTCCGACAATGCCTCCGATTTCATCTTCTGGCTGGGTACGGACGGACGCTTCATATATGTCTCCCCGGCCTGCGAACGGATTTTCGGCCACCCCCCCGAGGCGTTCCTGTCGGATCCCGAGTTGATGATCAACCTTCTACACCCGGACGACCGCGAAGCCTACCGCCAACACCTCGTCGACAGTGCTCACGCAGACAAGGCTGACCTGGAGTTCCGTTTTCTGGGCAAGGATGGCGAGTTGCGCTGGCTGTCTCACAGATGCCAACCCATGTACGACGAAAACGGCACGCATATCGGCCGATGGGGCAGCAGCCGCGACATCACCGTGCGCAAACAGGCTGAAGCGCAGCGCGACCTGTTCAGCGATGCGGTACGCCAGTCTGCGCACCCGCTTTTGCTGGCTGACGCCGAATTCCATGTCACCTACGTCAATCCGGCCTTCTCGAATCTATTCGGTTACTCGCTGGCAGATGTAACAGGCAGGCATGTCTCGCTCATCGTACCCGCCACCGGCAAGTACACGTCCGAACGCGATGAGATCATCGTGCATCTCCGCGAGTCCGGAAATTGGTCGGGTGAGGTAGACCGGCTGGCCAGTGACGGCTCGCTGATACCCACCGTCGCGACCATCGCATCGATCCAGGGCGAAGGCGGAAAACACGCCGGATATGTGGCCAGCTATCTGGACCTGCGACCGCTGCGCGAGAAAGAGTCCACACTACGCAAACTTTCGCTGGCGGTCGAACAAAGCCCGGAGAACATCTACATCACCGACCTCAATGGCAATATCGAATATGTCAACGAGTCTTTCGTGCGCAAGACCGGGTATGGCCGCAATGAAATCATCGGCCGGAATCCGCGCATCCTGCATTCAGGCAAGACGCCGAGAAGCACATATGAGGATCTCTGGAAGAACCTGCTGGCCGGCAACACCTGGCAGGGCGAGTTCTACAACAAACGCAAGGATGGCAGCGAATATATCGAGCACGCGATCATCAGCCCGATCCGCCAGCCGGATGGGCGCATCACGCACTATGTGTCCGTGCAGGAAGATATCACCGACAAGAAGCGGGCCGAGGCCGAGATCAACCGCCTCGCCTTTTACGACACGCTTACCGGACTGCCCAATCGAACCCTGTTGCTGGAGCGCATCGAACAAACACTGGCCATGACCCGCCGCTTCGGCCATCACAGCGCCATGATCTCGTTCAACATCGACCGCTTCAAGACCATCAACGACGCGGGAGGGCAGACGTTGGGAGATGCGCTGCTCAAGGCTGTCAGCGAACGGCTGATAGCCAGCCTGCGCGAGGGGGACGTCGTTGCGCGCATTTCCGGGGACGAGTTCGGCATCCTGCTGACCGACCTTTCGCCTCAACATCACACTGCGGCGCATCTTGCCCTGCATATCTCCGAGAAGATCCATTCCGGCCTGCAGGAACCGTTGCATATCGGCACCGAAAGCCTTTCCCTCACCGCTTGCCTGGGTATCGCGCTATTCCCGGAAAGCGACGAAGACCAGCCGCTGGACATCCTGCGCCGTGCCAATACCGCGCTACACCACGCCAAAACACGGGGAAGAGGACAGACCGCATTTTTTGAAGGCGCACTGGATGAGATCGCCAAGCAACGCTTCGATATCGAACGCGAGTTGCATCACGCGATCTCGGCCGATGAGTTGCGGGTGTTCCTGCAGCCACAGGTGGATGCTGCGGGCGGCATCGTCGGGGCGGAAGCGCTGGTGCGCTGGCAACATCCGCAGCGCGGCCTGGTTCCGCCCGGCGTATTCATCCCGATTGCGGAGGAATCGAACCTCATCGTCGAGATCGGCAACTGGGTATTCGCCAAAGTCTGCAGCCTGCTTGCGCGCGAGGATATGTCCATCCTGCCGATACGCATCGCGGTCAACATCAGTCCCCGCCATTTCCGCCAGGCCGATTTCATTGAACAGATCAAACGCGGACTCGCCGGCACCGGCGCCGACCCGACTCACCTCACGCTGGAAGTGACTGAAGGACTGGTGATCGACAACATCAACGATGTGATCGCCAAGATGACCGAATTAAGCGAGATGGGCATTCACTTCTCAATGGACGATTTCGGCACCGGCTATTCTTCGCTGTCCTACCTCAAGCGCCTGCCCATCCACGAACTGAAAATCGACAAGAGCTTCATCCAGGACCTGACGATCGACCCCGAAGACGATGCACTGGTCGAAGCCATCCTTGCCGTGGCAAAACTCATGCATGTGAAAGTGGTTGCGGAAGGCGTGGAGACCGTTGAGCAGGCTGCTTTCCTGAATCTGCGCGGCCAGGTCATCCATCAGGGCTATCTGTTCGGCAAGCCGGAACTGGCGGAAACGGTGATCGCGAAGATCACCGAAAAAAATATTTAAGCGGCGACGGTCGGCACCCGCGCCGTCAGCGCGCACATCAACTCGTAGCTGACCGTTCCGGCCGAACTTGCGACGTCCTCCACCGGCAAGCCGGCTCCCCACAAGGTGACGCGGCTGCCGACATCGGCATCGGCTATCCCGCTCAGGTCGACGCCCAGCATGTCCATCGAAACGCGTCCCAGGGTGCGGGTGCGCTGTCCGTTCATCAGGACCGGCGTGCCGGTCGGTGCGTGGCGCGGGTAGCCGTCGGCATAGCCGCAGGCCACCGTGCCGATGCGCATCGTTGCACCGGCGCGGAACAGTCCGGCATAGCCGATGCGGTCGCCCGCTTTCAGTTCGCGCACCGAGATGATCTCGCTGCTCAACGTCATCACGGGCTTCAGGCCGAGTTGCTGCGCACTGGTATCGGCGAACGGCGACGCACCATAGAGCATGATGCCGGGGCGCACCCATTCGCTGTGCGTGGTCGGATAACGCAGCAGCGCGGCGGAATTGGCGAGGGATCGCGGCGCGCGGTAGGAAGCGGTCAGGCTCTTGAAACGTTCGAGTTGCTCTGCGACGCCTTCCGGTTCGTCTGCATGGGAAAAGTGTGTCATCAATGTGATTTCGCGCACCGCCGGATGCGATCTCAGCTTTTCCATGGCTGCAGGAACCTGCTCCGGCACAAAGCCCAGACGGTTCATGCCGGTGTTGATCTTGAGCCATACCTGCAAGCTGTTGCGGCGCGGGCAGGCATCGAGCATGTCGAGTTGGTGCATGCTGTGGATGACAGTAGACAATTCGTATTCGGCGATCAGCGGCAGCTCGTCCGCAGTAAAGAAGCCTTCCAGCAACAGGATGGTCTGGCGGAACCCCGCTTCGCGCAGGGCGATGGCGTCGCGCAGATCGAGCATCGCGAAGCCTTCCGCCTCGTTCAGCGCCTCCGCCACCCGTAACAGACCATGGCCGTAGGCGTTCGCCTTGACGACCGCCATGATGCGGCTGGGCGCAAGCCGCCGCGCGACACGCAGGTTGTTCTGAAGAGCGGAAAGATCGATATGGGCTTGTATCGGGCGGGGCATGGATTGAAGGCTGAAGCAGTTAAACTGCCGCGAATGATAGCAGGCCATAAATTTTCGTGTTATAAAAGACCGTCCCACATAACGATAATTCCATAGTGAATCGCGGCTTTTATACCATCCTGGCGGCGCAGTTCTTTTCTGCACTCGCCGACAATGCGCTTCTGTTCGCCGCCATCGCCCTCCTCAAACAGGAAAATGCACCCGGCTGGCACACCCCCGTGCTGCAACAGTCATTCATCGTATCGTTCATCGTGCTGGCGCCTTTCGTCGGCGCGTTCGCCGATTCGCTGCCCAAGGGGCGCGTGATGTTCATCAGCAACGCGATCAAGATGGCAGGCTGCCTCGCCATGCTGTTCGGCGTCGATCCCCTGTTCGCTTACGGCCTTGCGGGTTTCGGCGCCGCAGCCTATTCGCCTGCAAAGTACGGCATCCTCACCGAATATCTGCCGCCTGAGAAACTGGTGCTGGCGAACAGCTGGATGGAAGGTCTCACGGTTGCGGCCATCATCCTCGGCGCGGTGCTGAGCGGCTTCCTGATCAGTCCGTCCATCGCCGATGTGATGCTGCACTGGTGGGACGTGCCGCTCATCGATACGGGGATCGATACCGCACCGGAACTCGCCATCACCATCGTTTTCGGCATTTATTTCGTGGCCGCCATATTCAACCTTTACATCCCGACCCTGCCCATCGACCACAAACCGTTCAGCCGCAACCCTGTATTCCTGATCAGGGAGTTTGCGCACTGTTTCAAATTGCTGTGGAAGGATCCCCTGGGCCAGGTGTCACTCGCCGTCACAACTTTGTTCTGGGGGGCGGGTGCGACTTTGCGGCTGCTCGTGCTGACCTGGGCGGCGGTCGCGCTGCATTACGACATGAGCAGTGGCGCCAAGCTCACCGCATGGGTGGCAGTGGGCATCGCCATCGGCGCGATACTGGCTGCACGCATGGTCAAGCTCGACCACGCCGTGAAGGTGCTGCCGGTTGGCATCGGCATGGGCTTGCTCGTGCTGGTGATGACGCCCATCACCAGTCCGCTGCTCGCCACCCTGCTGCTGATCGGCATCGGGGCGATGGGAGGCTTCTTCGTGGTGCCGATGAACGCCCTGCTGCAACACAGGGGGCACCTGCTGATGGGAGCCGGCAGTTCCATCGCCGTGCAGAATTTCAACGAGAACATCAGCATCTTCCTCATGCTGGGAATCTACGCCCTGATGGCAAAACTCAACTTTTCCATCTACACCATCATCATCGTCTTCGGCCTGCTGATGGCGGGCATCATGAGCCTGCTTTACAAGAAGCACGGCCACGACCAAGATACAGGCAATATTTAGCCTCCACCGGGGAGTTCAACATGGAAATCTGGATACTCGTGCTGCTGATACTGCTCAGCGGTTTCTTTGCCATGTCCGAAATGAGCATCGGCGCGAGCCGCATGCCCATCCTCACGCAGATGGCCGAGGCCGGCAATGACGGGGCAAGGATCGCTTGCGAGTTGCGCAACCAGCCTTCCCGCCTGCTGGCGGCGACGCAGATCGGCCTCACCGCACTGGCCACCCTGCTCGGCGTGTTCGGCGAATCGATGTGGGTGCCGCGCATCGAATCCGCAATCGAAACCGATATAGCCATGCTCGCCTTCGTCAAATATCCGCTGGCGCTGCTGCTGGTGGTCGGCAGCATCACCTTCGCCACCATCGTCATCGGCGAGATCATCCCCAAACGCATCGCGCTGGCGAGGCCGGAAGCCATCGCCTCGACGCTCGCCCCACTCATGGCGCTGTTCGCCAGGCTGAACCGCCCTTTCATCTGGGCGCTGTCGGTCGCGAGCGAAAAGATACTCGCGCTGTTCCCGTTCAAGGAAAGCGCGGAATACCTCGCTTCCGACGAGATACGCGCCATGATTGCCGCCGGACGGCGCGACGGCGACCTCGACGAGACCTCCGGCGAATTGCTCGGCAATGTGTTCCGCCTGGACGACCGCAAGGTGGCGAGCGTGATGACGCCGGCCAACGACATCATCTATCTCGACCTGCAGGCGCCGAGCCAGGTCAACCTGGACAAGATCAAGACCCAGCGCGTTTCGCGCTTCCTCGTGTGCAAGGGCGGGCTCACCCAGCTGGTCGGTTACATCGAGAGCCGCGAACTGCTGCAGCACCTGCTGGAGAACGAGCCGCTCGATCTCGGCAAGCTGCCGACGCACGCCATCCATTACATCCCCAACACCCAGTCGCTGATCGGCGTGCTCGAGTTTTTCCGTGCCCAGAAGACCCATCTTGCGGTCGTCGTCAACGAGTTCGGCCAGGCCGAGGGGCTGGTCACCATGAGCGACCTGCTCTCTTCCGTCGTCGGCGACGTGCCCAGTTCGGTGGATGAAATGCCGCTCGCCGTGCAACGCGAGGACGGCTCCTGGCTGCTGGATGGCTTGCTGCCGCTGGACGAAATGAAAGACAAGCTCGGGCTCAATGCACTCCCCGAAGAAGACCTCGGTAACTATCACACGGTCGGGGGTTTCGTCATCACCGCCGTCGGGCATATCCCGAAAAAGGCCGAGACCTTCGACTGGAACGGCTGGCGCTTCGAGGTGGTCGACATGGACAAGAATCGTGTGGATGAGATATTCGCCCGCCCCATCGGCCCTGCGATTCCCGACGAGTAAGGCGAAAATGACGGCGCCGCACCGCATCGCGTTCCACCGGCTGACACCAAATCACTCGCGTCGATTGAGGAGTACACCATGACCTGCCGTACCGCTGTTCTCCTGTGCGCATCCCTTCTGCTCGGCGCATGCGGCCAGGGCGACAACCCGCCCGCCCCCAAACTGTTCAAGGACCAGCGCGACGCGCTCGACAAGGCCAAGGCCATCGACCCGGCGATGCAGAAACAGGATGACGAGCAGAGAAAGTCGATAGAGCAACAAACGAAGTGAATCCTTGATTTTCCCGGGTTCGTTCGCCGCACTCAGAAATCCGCGCAGATCCGGCCAATCGTCGTCAGCGGCTTATATCGAACCCCAGCCGGCAGCCGTTTCAGACGGTCGTTTCACCTTGCCGCCTCAGGGCACTCAGGCGGTTCTCCGCTTCCTTGTTTGCATTCATCATGCTCTGGCGCACGAATTCGATATGGTCGCGCGAGGCGCGGGCAGCGACATCGGGCTGATGCTCCCGGATCGCCTGCCAGATCGTGTAGTGCTGCGAGCGCAACTGATCCCATCGCTGTGGTCGCGCATGCAGGTGCTCGAGACTGTTCGAGACATGGCCGTGGATGAGCCGCATCAGGCTGGCGGTCATGTGGCCGATCAGCACGTTATGCGCCGCTTCAGCGATCGCCTGGTGGAAGGCCACATCGGCATCGATGCACGCATTCATGTCCTTGCTTCCATAAACCGAATCCAGCGTGGCATACAGCGCGTCCAGGCGCTCGATATCGACATTGGTGGCGCGCTCCGCCGCAAGATAGGCAGCCTGGCTTTCGAGCATCTGGCGAAATTCGAGCAAGTCGCTGTGCAGCATCGGGTGTCCGCTCAGCATCTCCTGCCATGGGTCGACGAAGTGCGCCTCCAGCCGGTTGGTGACGAACGTCCCGCCGCCATGGCGCGAGGCCAGCAACCCCTTCGAAGTCAGCTTCTGGATCGCTTCACGCAACGTCGGGCGCGACACACCCAGTTCAACCGCAAAATCGCGTTCTGAAGGTAACCGGTCTCCCGCTTTCAGCGAACCTTCAAGTATGCGTTTCTCGAGTTCCCCTGCGACGGTATCGGAAATACGGACAACAGCAGGACGGCTTTGTATCATCGACTTCTTCCTTGGTAAGACCACTTAAATATTATTTCCCGAATTAGAATTAGTCAACAACAAATCGTTGACAAGATTATATTTATCAAATTATAGTCTCCGCATCAATGGTAAGACCACTTTACCAATAATTACGAGACGGGGAGAGGGACTCATGTCAACAGATACATCAAAAGAGCGGCTTTACCCGTCCAAGCCTGCCGATGCCTATCTTTTCGCGACCTGCCTGGTCGACCAGTTTGCCCCGGAAGCCGGACTCGACACCGTCAATTTGCTGGAACGCGAAGGCATAAAGATCCACTTCCCCGAACAACAGACATGCTGCGGCCAACCGGCCTATAACAGCGGCTATCCGGATGAAGCCCGCGCCGTGGCCCGCCAGCAACTTGATCTGTTTCCCCAGCCCTGGCCGGTGGTCGTACCTTCTGGATCCTGTGCGGCGATGATGCGCCACCATTACCCGAAACTGTTTGCAGACGATCCGGTCTTGCTAGCCAAGGCGAGGGAACTCGCGGGGCGCATCTTCGAGCTGACCGAATTCCTCGTGCATGTGGTCGACTTCCGGCAGCAGGACCTGGGAACGCCCTGCACGGTTGCTTTGCATACTTCCTGCCACGCCCGTCGCGAAATGGGATCGCACGAAACAAGTGCGGCGTTGCTGGGCAGTCTGGCGAACCTGAACGTGGTGCAGCAGGCGCGCGCGGAAGAGTGCTGCGGGTTCGGCGGGACCTTCGCCATCCGCTACCCCGAGATCTCCGAAGCGATCGTCAGCGACAAGGTCGACAGCCTGCGCGCGACCGGCGCCGAACGCGTGGTCAGCGCCGACTGCGGCTGCCTGTTCAATATCCTCGGGCGCGCCGCAAAGCTGGATGAGATCGCCGGGCGCGATACGGCATCATTGCCGGGAGAACACATCGCCAGTTTCCTCTGGCACCGCACTTCGAAAGGCCAATCATGAGCGCGCGCGACAAGATCCTCGGCCGCCTGCGCGGCGCAAGCGCAGTGGCTACGTCATTGCCGGATGTAGGCAACTGGTACGCCACCCACCGCCGCAACGAAGACATATCCCGCCGTATCGCGCGCATGCGCATCGCCCTCGAGGCCGTCCACACCGAAGTGCACGTCACCACCACCCGCGACTGGCCGGAACTGTTGCTGCACATCGCGGCCGGCAAGGGACTGCGCAACCTGCTCATCGGCGAGAACACGCCGCATGGTGCAGAACTCGAATCGCGCAAGCCGCAGAACCTGCAACTGGTGCGCTACACAAACCC
>DAIDAJ010000018.1 GCA_027310665.1 Sideroxydans sp.
GATGATGACGTTGAAATCGTTGGGAAGGTCTTTGCCGGAGGGGACTCTGTTCAAACTCATGGTGCGACGCCTTTAGGTGGAAATTGAAAGGCGCGAATTGTATCACCGGGCGGCAGTCTGCCAAAGACCGCCGCCCGGTGCCGATACGAATTAATAATCGGTATAACCTTTTTCGCCTGGCGTATAAAACGTGCCTGGATCCGGCGCAATTAGTGCCGTACCGTTTTGCAGCTTCTGCACCAGGTCCGGATTGGCGATAAATGGACGCCCGAAAGCCACGAGATCGCCGCGCTGTGCGTCAAGATCGGCATTTGCGCTGGCCGCATCATAACCACCGGAAAGAATGTATTTGCCTTTGAAATTGGCGCGTATCTTGGCTTTTAGCTCCGGACTGACTGCCGGTGCCCCCATCGAGCTGTGATCGACTACGTGTATGTATACAAGGCCGATGTTGTTCAGTTCCTCGACCAGTCGCAGATACAATGCATCCGTCTTGGCGTCGGAAATGGTGCCGTTGAATGCGCCATAGGGCGATATACGCATCCCGACCCGTTCCGCGCCGATGGCGGCAACGGTAGCCTTGGCGACTTCAACCGCGAAGCGGATACGGTTCTCGACGCTACCGCCCCATTTATCGGTGCGCTGGTTCGTGGCGGTATTGAGGAACTGATCGATCAGATAGCCGTTTGCCGCATGCAACTCGACTCCATCAAAGCCTGCTTCGATCGCGCGCCTGGAAGCTGATGCGTATTCGGCGACAGCCTGGTCGATGTCGGTTTCGCTCATTTCGGCGGGAGCCGGGTGTGGCTGCATACCATTGCTGTCTGTCCACATCTCGCCGGGGGCCGCGACGGCCGAAGGGGCAACGATCCTGGTGCCAGCGGCCATGTTGGCGGGGTGGCTGACGCGTCCGGTATGCATCAATTGGATGAATGTTTTGCCGCCCCTGGCATGCACTGCATCGTTCACTTGTTTCCAACCCTTCACCTGCTCATCGCTGAACATGCCGGGAATGCGTGCATAGCCGAGTCCGTTGGGGGAGGGGGATGTGCCTTCGGTGATGATGAGACCGGCTGTTGCGCGGTCCGCGTAATATTTGGCCATAAGCTCGTTTGGCACATTGCCGGTGGCGCGTGAACGCGTCATCGGCGCCATGACGACGCGGTTTTTGAGTTGCAGCTTGCCGAGTGTGGCGGGCGTGAAAAGAGTATTGCTCATGTCGTGCTCCTTGCGGGCTTTGCCGTGAATTCCCTCCCCCGTACGGGAGAGGGATGATGCGGTATTACTGTTTGATGGACTCAACCGGAATGGACAGTGTTACTTCATCGCTTACATATGGTACGTACTTGGCCATATTGAAATCCGAGCGCTTTACCTGAACTGTTGCGTTGGCACCGCAGGCATCCTTTTTCATGATCGGGTGCGGCATGCACATGAAGGAGGTCACGTTGAGCGTCACTGGCTTTGTGATTCCCTTGATTGTCAAATTGCCTTCCACCGCAACCAACTTGTCGCCATCGAACTTGAGCTTGTCCGACTTGAAGGTGATCGTGGGATATTTTGCCGTGTCGAAGAAGTCTTCGCCCTGGATGTGCTCGTTGAACAAGGGGTATCCGGTATCGACCGACTTGGCATCGATCTCGACGTTGACAGAGCCGGTCTTGGCCGCGCGGTCTATGGTGACCGTGCCTTTCACCGTGTCGAAACGGCTGAGCTGGGTGGAATAACCGAAGTGGCTGTATTCAAAACGCGGCTTGGTATGGTTGGTGTCGAGCACGTAAGTTTCGGATGCGGCAAAAGCGACTGAAGACAAAGAGGCGGCTAAGGCCAGGGCAACTATTCTTTTCATGGTGTTCTCCTAAGTGGTTGATGAGGATAAAGCTACTTCTTGCTGGCTGATGCATTGACTACAACGTGAAACTTGACCTGTATTTCATTGGCGACCGAACTGACATCCGTCCATTCGCCTTCGCCGATTGCATAGTCGAGGCGCTTGATCTCAAAGGTGCCCTCGAATATCCCGCGTTTGCCGTCGGACTGGAAGGTGACGGGCGCGGCAACATCCTGCGTCCTGCCCTTGATGCTGAGTTTTCCGAAGGCCTGATAACGGTTGCCGCCCAATGCCTTGATCCCGGTGGAAACGAAGCTGGCGGTGGGATAGTCCTTGACGTTGAACCACTTTTTGCCGACCACTTCTTCATTGCCTTCTGCCGAGCCGGTATCGATGCTGGCCAGGTCGATATCGATGCGAGCCTGTGCCTTGGCCAGCTGGGCGGGGTCGAATGAGAGCTGCGCCGAGAACTTGTTGAACTTGCCGTCCAGCGGCACGCCCATTTGCCTGAAGCCAAAAGTGACCGCACTATCGTTCGTCTGCACTTGCTTGAATTCGAGGGCCAGGGCCGGGCCCGTCATCAGCAGCAGTGCGGCGGCGCCGGAGAGGCGCCTGATCAGGGTGTTCATTCGTTGCTCCTTGCGTAGCTTGTTCTAGTCTGGTTCAGGCGAAATGCCCGCTTCTGAAATCGTCGAGCGCCTGGTGTATCTCTTCCTGTGTGTTCATCACGAAGGGCCCGTATTGAACGATGGGCTCTTTCAGGGGCTTTCCCGCAACCAGTATCAGGCGCGCCTCTTCCGTTGCCGTCAGCGTCACGCCGTCGGCTTCCGGTGCGTTGCTCAAGATGCCCATGCGGCTGGAAGGTACCGGCGTGTCGCCGACTCTTATTGCCCCGCGATAAACGTAGAGGAACGCGTTGTGCGTGGCAGGCAACGAAGTCGAGAATGCGGATCCGGCAGGCATGTGGATATCGAGATATAGCGGCTCCGTGGTTTCGCGGGTGACGGCACCCTTTACCCCATTGCTGCTGCCGGCGATCACGCGCACGGTGACATTGTCGCCGGTGGTGTATTCCGGGATATCTCTGCTGGCAAAGTCTTTGTACCAAGGCTGCATCATTTTGCTCTGCGCGGGAAGATTGAGCCAGAGCTGGAAACCTTCCATGACCCCGTCTTTCTGTTCGGGTATTTCCGAGTGAATCACACCGCGCCCGGCGGTCATCCATTGCACGCCGCCGTTTTCCAGCCAACCTTCGTGCCCCGCACTGTCGCGGTGGCGCATACGGCCCGAGAGCATGTAGGTCACGGTTTCGAAGCCGCGATGCGGGTGATCTGGAAAACCCGCGATATAGTCGTCCGGATCGTCGCTGGCGAACGCGTCAAGCATCAGGAAGGGATCAAGCCGGTACTGCAGTTTGCCGGCGAGCACCCGGGTCAGTTTCACGCCGGCGCCATCCGAGGTGGCAACGCCTTCGATCAGGCGATCGATGGTGCGCGACTGTTGCAGCGTTGTCTGTGCGGCAGTGTTCATGTCGTTCTCCTTAGTGGAGTAAAGTGCTTGCATATTATGCGTCTCGAAAAGATAGATAAAGCCATAAATTCGGGATAGACTGTCCCATAAATGGAACAAAAAAATATCTCAGCTGATGATTACATCCTGTTTGCCACGATTGCGGATCAGGAGAGTCTGGTGCGGGCAGCCGAACATCTCGGTATGCCCAAGGCGACGGTTTCACGCCGCTTGACGAACCTTGAAGCGACGTTGGGGCAGCGCCTGCTGTTGCGCACCACTCGACGGCTTACACTCACTGAATTCGGTCAGGAATTTCTCGACCACTGCCGCCGCGTGGCGGAAGAGGTGGCTACCACGCAGGATTTTGTGCGCAGTCACGATGTGCAGCCGCATGGCCGTCTGCGCGTTTCCATGCCCGAAGACTATGCCAGGAACAATCTGTCGCGCGCGCTCGCCACCTTCATTGAGGCCTATCCGGAAATCGAGCTCGATCTCGACCTGAGTTCGCGTCTTGTGGATCTGATCGGAGAACGCTTCGATCTTGCCATCCGCATGGGCGTACTGGAAAACGATTCGACGCTGGTGGCGCGCAAGATAGACGAACAACATCTGGGCCTTTATGCCAGCCCCATTTACCTGAGCCTGCATCCGGCGCCGGTACATCCGGACGAACTGATGCAGCATATCGGCGTACGACTGCTTTCCGACCGCGGACAGCCGATACCGTGGAGACTGTCGCGCGGCAAATCCGACTGGGAAGGTGTTCCGCCCGGGAGGTTGGCGTTGAATTCCATTGGTGTGATCCAGCAATTGCTGCTGGATGGGGCGGGTATCGGCGCCCTGCCGGACCGGTTCACGCAAGAAGACGTGCGCATGAAGCGTCTGGTTCGTGTCTTGCCGGAATGGTGTCTGCCCTCCGTTTCGGCGTGGGCGGTGATGCCGATGCGCCGCTATTTGCCGGCCAAGACGCGCGCGTTCATCGAACATCTCGAGAAGTTCATGATAAAGGGCTAGCTAGTCATTCGGGATGGAGGGCACATTTCGCGCGGCATCCGCCATGCTATAAAAACAGCTACAATTACCCGAAGTCATCACCGACGACGCATATATGAAGGGATTTTATTTTGGTTAACATTCACAAGTGTCTGGCGATTATTCTTTTCTTAATCTGCGCACCGGCATTTGCCGAAAACGCGAGCGATCCGTTCCAAGAGGTCGCCTCAAAGTATCTGGCGGCGAATCCCAAGCCGGTGCTGTCGGAAGAAGCGCACAAGTACAAGGTTCAGGCCGAATTCATGGTGCAGGAAAAGCAACCGGACAAGGCTATCGTTCTTTATGGCAAGGCATTGAATGTTGCCCCGTGGTGGCCTGAGGGGCACTACCAGCTTGGACTGCTTCTGGGCGAATCCAAAAAATATCGCGATGCGACGCTGGAAATGAAGCATTACCTGATGCTTGCCCCGGAGGGGGCCGATGCCCGTGCAGCCCAGGACAAGATATACCAGTGGGAAGTGGTGATCGAGCCGGAAAAGACATTGTCGGAAGCTGGCAAGACGTCGCCGGAAGCGGGCAAGACATTCAAGGACTGTCCGGCATGTACGGAAATGGTAGAGATTCCAGCGGGCAGTTTCGACATGGGCTCTGACCGCGGGGAATCGGACGAAAAGCCGGTACACAGGGTTACCATCAAACCTTTTGCGATAGGCAAGACCGAGGTTACCCAGGAGCAATGGTATGCAGTGATGGGTAGCGACCCGAGTTTTTTCAACGGCTGCGGTGATACCTGCCCGGTGGAACAAGTCAGCTGGAACGATGCCCAGGCGTTCATCAAGAAACTCAACGCCAAGACCGGAAAGCACTATCGCTTGCCAACCGAGGCCGAATGGGAATATGCCTGCAGGGCCGGGAGCCAGCAGGAATACTGTGGCAGCGACAATGCAGACAATGTGTCGTGGAACAGCTTGAACAGCGGCGGCTTCTTCTTCAATACGCCGCATCCGGTCGCGACCAAACACGCCAACGCATTTGGCGTGTACGACATGAGCGGCAACGTTTGGGAGTGGGTCGAAGACAACTATCACGAAAACTACAACGGCGCACCGACGGATGGCAGTGCATGGGTGGGCGGTTCCATGCGCGTTTTGCGCGGAGGATCCTGGGGAAAAGACCCGAAGTTCGGGCGCGCGACAGCGCGTTCCAAGTTTGCTTCGAATTACCGGGATTTCAGCTATGGACTCCGTCTGGCAAGAAACCTGCCGTAGTGGCGCCGGACGCGTTTGTGCAAGCGGGTCTTTAAGCGACGGGCTTGTGTCTGAGCCTTGTTCTTCCTGATTCCATTTGACACTCCTTTCGTCATCGCAAAAAGTGTCAACTTATTTCAGGACGGATCATGGGCAACAAAAAAGCCGACTTGCGTCGGCTTTTTTGATTAGAACTGCATCAAACTTACTTGGCCAAGCCCAGTACGAATTCGACCAATTCCTTGATCTCCGGTTGCTTCTTGCCAGCCGGGTCGTTAGGCACCATGGCTGCAGTACCCCAGTTGCCGTGTCCGCCCTTGGAAACCTTCATCATCAGGCCTTCAACCAGGGGAAATTCCTTGGCGTCGGGAGCAGCCGATCCGTTATTTGAATACTTGTAGGTCTTGACACCCTTGTATTTTTTCGAAACATCCATCCAGGCCGGGCCAACGACCTTGTGGTCGATTGCATGGCAAGCGGTACAGCCGTTCTTCTTTGCCAATGGCGGCATATCTTCCGCCATTGCGCTTCCTGCTACCATCAAGCCTGCTGCTACGGTCATGCTTACGATCATGGACTTCATAAATTCCCCCTGATTGGTTAAAAAAACAAACGTTACAAACTTATCCATCTGCTTACCTGCAAGATAAGCAGTGGCACTGCCTGGTCGGATAGCCCGATTCCTCGTATCCTAACAACGATTCCGTAAAGAAAATGTCAATGGAACGTCAAGGAAGCGTGCAGTTGTGATTCATGCAACAGGCGAGGATTTCATTTGGGTATCTGGAAAATAATATCTAGGCCAACTGGCAATAGCCATCGCAGATTTGAACTCAATACAGATGCAACATCCCCTGTGAAATTCCAACCCGGAAATCGTCTGTTCAAGTACCGTGCGGCAAATTAACCATCTTGCCTTCAATGGATGAAGTGGTGCGTACTCATCCGGGCAAGCCGCTGACAGTCAGCCGTCGAGCAGGCGAAGTCGGGCCGTCCTGCCCGTACGGTCATCAATGAAACGGACATGAAGCCCGGTCAACGCTCAGGAAGCGATGTAATGCTCCAGTTGCTCGATGATGAAGCTTTGCTCGGAGATCTTTACCTTGACCAGGTCGCCGATGGAGACGATGCCAAGTATGTTCTGCTGTTCGTCGAGCACGGGGAGGTGGCGGAAAAAACGTTCCGTCATCAACGCCAGACATTGCGAGACTTCCATGTCCGGCGTCACGAAACGCACTTTCTCCGTCATCACCTCATGCACCAGCAGTTCACGCGCGTTGAGGCCGAGCGACGAGACCTTTTGCAGGCAGTCGCGTTCGGTGAAGATGCCGACCAGTTTGTTGCCATTGACAACCATGACGGCACCGATGTCTCGCTCCCGCATCAACTCCATTGCATGCTGTACCGTATCACCCGGCGCCACGGTGGAAAGCGGTCTTGTCTTCTCAGCCAGTATTTGTTTGATCGTTTTCATGTTTTCCTCCATCCGACACAAAGTGCACCAAACCCAACCCACTGCTTCTGTACTGCGAACCAAACAAGGTATGTTTAATCGTGTTTATTTAGCCACATCCGATGCCCTCTTACTGGATATCGGACTGTGTCATCAGATGCGAGCCTACTGGCGTGCGGATCAGAGTATTGGAGTTTTGAATAGCGCTGATCAATCAACCCCGCGTTCATTGCCACTGCACAACCGCCGGGCTTGCACGAGCCTGAAAGCCATTCCCTGAAATTTGGTTGTGTAAGCCAGTTTTCCTGCCTGTTTCCGGTTCTTTCTGGATATATAGTAAGCCGAATTCGGAAATAAAGTGCAGTTTTGATTGCAGTGACTGGAACGATGACAGCCGCATTTTTCGGGAGATATTCCATGCGATCGGGACTGCAAAGAAAAGGCCGACGGTTAGTCGGCCTCCTGGTTGCCAAAGTTGTTAATGGGGACGTGTTTACAGCAATGGCACGATCATCAGCGCGACGATGTTGATGATCTTGATCAGCGGGTTCACCGCAGGTCCTGCGGTGTCCTTGTAGGGATCGCCCACAGTGTCGCCGGTCACGGCAGCTTTATGAGCTTCAGAGCCTTTGCCACCGAAGTTGCCTTCCTCGATATACTTCTTCGCGTTGTCCCAGGCACCGCCGCCGGTGGTCATGGAAATGGCGACAAAGATGCCGGTCACGATCGTACCGACCAGCACGCCACCCAGGGCTTGAGCACCGAGGGTCAGCCCGACGATCACGGGCACGGCGACAGGCAGCAGCGAGGGGATGATCATTTCCTTGATCGCGGCCTTGGTCAGCATGTCCACGCAAGTGCCATATTCCGGTTTGCCCGTGCCTTCCATGATGCCGGGAATCTCCTTGAACTGGCGGCGCACTTCGACCACCACGCTACCCGCCGCACGTCCGACGGCTTCCATGCCCATCGCGGCGAACAGGTACGGCACCATGCCGCCAATGAACAGTCCGATGATGACCATGTGGTTG
>DAIDAJ010000049.1 GCA_027310665.1 Sideroxydans sp.
CCTTGGCCAGGGATTTGAGCGAGCGGGATATCTCTGAAATCTCGGTCGCGCGGTTCTCGCTCGCCTTGCCGGAAGGCGACGACATGAGCTGGATATAGTCGATAATCACCAGGCCGAGGCCGTTATTCTGCCGGTGCAGCCGGCGTGCGCGGGAACGCAATTCCAGCGCATTCAGGCCGGGGGTCTCGTCGATAAAGATCGGCGCGTCGTTAAGCAGGCCCAGGGCATGGGTCATGCGCGACCAGTCTTCGTCTTCCAGTTTGCCGGTACGCAAAGTGTGCTGATTAAGCCGCCCCACCGAACCGATCATACGCATCGCCAGTTGCGCGCCCCCCATTTCCATACTGAAGATCGCCACCGGCTTGCCTTCCAAAGCCACATTCTCCCCGATGTTGATGGAGAACGCGGTCTTGCCCATACTGGGGCGCCCCGCGACGATGACCAGATCACCGGGCTGCAGGCCGGAAGTCATGCGATCCAGATCGGTGAAGCCGGTCGCAGTACCGGTCACGTCGCTGGCGTTGTCCCGTCCGTACAGGGTCTCAATCCGCTCCACCACCTGGGTCAACAACGGCGGCATGGCAACGAAGCCCTGGCTGCCGCGCTCGCCCTCTTCATTGATCTCAAGGACGCGGCTTTCTGCCTCATCCAGCAACTGTCCCGCCGAGCGCCCACCCGGATTGTAGGCGCTGGTCGCGATCTCGCTGCCCACTTCCACCAGCTTGCGCATGATGGCACGCTCGCGCACGATCTCGGCATAACGGCGGATGTTGGCAGCAGAAGGCACGTTCTGTGCCAGTGTGCCCAGATACACCAGACCGCCCGCCTTCTCCAGTTCGGCATTGCTCTCCAGTGATTCCGCCACCGTGATGACGTCAACCGGCTGGGCACGTTCGGTCAGGCGCCCGATGTGGCGCCAGATCAGGCGGTGCTCGTTGCGATAGAAATCGCTCTCGCTCAACAGATCGGCAACCTTGTCCCACGCACTGGTATCCAGCAGGATGCCACCCAGCACCGATTGTTCCGCCTCGACGGAATGCGGGGGAAGTTTCAGTGATTCAAGCTGGGAATCGGCAACGGGAGCGGAAAAATTTTGCATGGTGCGACCGCAAATTTCGGGAGGGTGATTCTACACTTTTCGGACAACAAAAAAGGGCTGTTCCCAGCCCTTTTTCTTAACCACATGACAACGTTGGGTTACTGCTCGCCCACCACTGTCACTGTCACGTTTGCGACCACATCCGGATGCAGCGAAATGGTGACCGGATGATCGCCGATCTGCTTCAGGTGACCGGTAGCCATACGAACCTGGCCCTTTTCGACCTTGTGGCCTTGTGCTGCCAGCGCAACTGCAACGTCCGCATTGGTCACGGAACCGAACAGCTTGCCATCCACGCCTGCCTTTTGCGCGATCTGCACGGTCAAGCCTTCCAGCTTGGCGCCGCGAGCCTGCGCATCGGCCAGTTTGGCCGCTTCTGCCGCTTCCAGTTCTGCACGGCGTGCAGCGAAATCCGCAACGTTGTTTTCCGTCGCACGCTTGGCTTTGCCTTGCGGGATGAGGAAGTTACGCGCGAAACCGTTCTTTACTTTGACCACATCGCCCAACTGGCCGAGATTGATCACTTTCTCCATCAGAATCACTTGCATGATCTACTCCTTAGTGCAAATCAGTGTAGGGCAGCAACGCCAAGAAGCGCGCACGTTTCACGGCCACGCTCAGCTGACGCTGGAAGCGCGTCTTGGTACCGGTGATGCGTGCCGGGATCAGCTTGCCGTTCTCGGAAACCATTTCCTTCAGGATGTTGAGATCCTTGTAGTCCACTTCCGCGATCTTCTCGGCGGTGAAACGGCAGAATTTGCGGCGCTTGAACAATTGACGCGAAGCGCTGTTCTTCTTGTCATCTTTCTTTTTAAATACACGAGCCATGTTGTGCTCCTCTATCTCAATGTAACGTTATCAATGTGCAAAACCAGTTGCGCGATCTTCAGGCTGCGCTGTGCAAGGAAACCTTCGGCCCTCACCATCTGCCCGGGTTGCAAACGGCTGACTTGCTGTGCCGCTTCTCCCAGTGCCAGTGCCGGAACATCACACTGGACCTGGCGTTGCATCCCCGCTTCCTGCTGCATCGAGGTGTGGCGCAACTTAAACGCCACTCTCGCCAATCCTGCCGGGGTGTAACGCAAGCCTTCCAGCTCGATCACTTCCCCTTCAATCACACAACGGTTGCTGCTCAATCCTTGCTTACGCTGCCGCTGCCGGAGCGTCTGCTGCCGGGGCGGGTGCTGCGGCATCGCTACCGAACGAGCGCGACTTCTCTTCCTTCATCATCGCGGAAGGCGTAACGACTGCAGCCTTGGTCTTGATGGTCAGGTGGCGCAGCACGGCGTCGTTGAACTTGAATGCGTGTTCCAGTTCGTCCAGCGTAGGCTGGTCGACTTCGATGTTCATCAGCACGTAATGTGCCTTGTGGATCTTCTGGATCGGGTAAGCCAGCTGGCGGCGACCCCAGTCTTCGAGGCGGTGGATGTGACCGTTCTTGCTGGTCACCAACGTGCGATAACGCTCGACCATCGCGGGCACTTGCTCGCTCTGATCGGGATGCACGATAAATACGATTTCGTAGTGTCGCATTACATCTCCTTGTGGATTAAAGCCCCCC
>DAIDAJ010000058.1 GCA_027310665.1 Sideroxydans sp.
CAGCCATTTTCATTCCTTATAAAAATTGATGGACTAACCAGTTAAAATTTTCGTGCACCAACTGCACTCCCGATGCGCCTTTCTACAGCTTGAAATCTCCCAACACGCACGGTGGCTGCATTCTATGCGCGATTAAAAAAATTGCGCAACACTTTTATGCATATTTCGCGAAATAATTTCACGCGACGATTTTCTCTGCAGCGTAGAGCTGGCTTACTGTTTCGCGCTCTCGAACAAGGTGCACGACAGCGTCATCCACCATCACTTCGGCTGCCCGCGGACGGGTATTGTAGTTGGAACTCATGCTCATTCCGTATGCTCCGGCAGACATCACGGCAAGCGTATCGCCTTTATCCACGGCCATCTTGCGGGCATGACCGAAGAAATCTCCGGTCTCGCAGATCGGCCCGACCACGTCATAAAGCAGAGATTGTCTTTCACGTTCGCCTCCTCGCCCGCCCGCGGGAGAGGATTGAGGAGAGGGGATATCTTGCCTGCGCACCACCGGCAAAATGCGGTGATAGGCATCGTAAAGTGCCGGACGCATGAGGTCGTTCATCGCCGCATCGACGATGGCGAAGTTCTTCTCCTCCCCATGCTTGAGATATTCGATACGCGTCAGCAACACCCCGGCATTGCCGACCAGCACCCGGCCCGGCTCGACGATGATCTTCTCGGAACGCCCTTGCAGCGCGCCCAACAGGGCTTTTGCATACTCTGCGATAGAAGGTGGCGTCTCGTCGTCGTAACGAATTCCGAGACCGCCCCCAAGGTCCAGATGCTCCAAGGCGATGCCGGAGGCGGCCAGCTGATCCACCAGCGCCAGCACTTTTTCCGCGGCAGCGATGAACGGGCTGGTCTCGGTGAGCTGGGAACCGATATGGCAATCCATGCCGGTGACACGCAAATGCGACATGGCTGCCGCCTTGCGATACAGCGCCAGTGCTTCGGTGTAGGCCACGCCGAACTTGTTCTGCTTGAGCCCTGTCGAGATGTAGGGATGCGTCTTGGCATCCACATCGGGATTCACGCGCAAACTGACCGGCGCGACTTTGCCCATGCTGCCGGCAACTGTGTTCAGCCTGTCCAGCTCTGACGAAGATTCGACATTGAAGCAAAGTATCCCGGCCTCGAGTGCCTGACGCATCTCGGCCTCGCTCTTGCCGACACCGGAGAAGACCACTTTGCTTGCAGCACCTCCCGCCGCCAGCACGCGCTGCAATTCGCCGCCGGAAACGATATCGAAGCCGGCGCCCAGGCGCGCAAACAGATTGAGGATGGCGAGGTTGGAGTTCGCTTTCACCGCATAACAGATGAGATGCTCGCGGCTCTTGAACGCTTCGGCGAACTGGCGATAGCCGTCGGTCAGGGCAGCCCGCGAATAGACATAACACGGCGTACCGAAACGCCGGGCGATGTCGTCCAGCGCAACGTTCTCGGCGAACAGCCGGTCTTGCTTGTAGCCAAAATATTCGTTCATGGTCACTTCTTGCTTTCGGAGTTATCGGTAGTGGGTTGTGCCGGAACAACTTGCGACGCTGCTTGCGGACTGGCTTGCACAGGAGTTGCCGGCGGAGGGGGAGGCAAGAACAGCGGACCTTTCCGTCCGCAGCCTTGCAGGATGAATGCCAACAGCAACATAATGCCGAGGATGCGCATGACTTTGTCTTTCATGATGTTTGGAATCGGAACGGGCGGGATTATATGATGGAAAGTCCAGGCGACGAACCGGGCAGCGTGCTGTTCGCCCGCATCCGGAAGTCAGTGAGCGAACGCGGGGTGGACATTCGCCAGAACCTGAACGGCAACGCACTGCGCCTGGATTTCGCCGATGGGCAGCGCATCCTCGTCAACTTCGACGCGCAGACGAATAACGTATGGCTGGCGGCGCGTTCCGGCGGCATCGAATTCATCCACCGTGACGGTAGCTGGCGCGCGCACGACCAGCGTGAACTGTTCGCCACGCTGCACGAGCTCATCGAGCTGACTATCCTCAGTAACCCGGTCAACGCACGCGCACCCGTCCAGCAGGATATCCAGGCGGTACGCCCCGGTCCGGTCCATCTGCATGAAACCGGAAAGAGCCACGGCCTGCGCAATGTGCTCGTCATCCTGCTGGCGATCGTTTCCGGCTTCTGGGCAACCCAGAGATTGAACCGTCCGCAGACGGCACCCGATACCGGCCCAAATGGGCAAACATTGGCACTCAACAAATTGAGCTACCCGTGCGAAAGCAGCCTCCCCGCCAATGGCAGCGTCACTTTGTTTGCCGAAGGCAACCTGCGCGCCGACAACCCGAACGATCCCGAGATCACCCTGCGGAACGATCACGCCTATCCCCTGCTTTTGATCCTCTCTGCACCGAATACAGCCATCCCCCTCTTGTCGGTACTGGTTCACGCACGACAGGGCACCACCCTGCACCTGCCACCGGGAGTGTACGACATGATGTTCAGCGTCGGCACCGCCTGGTGCAATCCGCATAGCGGCTTCTCGGAAGGACACTTGCTCAAGCTCGACAAACCCCTGGCGGTGCAAACGGACAAGCCGGTGCAGCTCGCCATGCAGTCGTCCGGAACAGGGATGGAGGATTTCCAATTGTTCGTCAAAACGGCCAACCCCGAGATATCCGCACCGGCGCCGACGTTCAACGGCGATGGCAGCATGGAAGTGCCACGCCAGGCGAATGGGCATTTCTACCTACCCGGTACGATAGACACCATACCGGTCACCTTCATGGTGGATACCGGTGCTTCGGTCACTTCCATCTCCAGCGACCTCGCACGCCAGGCCGGCATCCGCAACTGCAAGGCAGTGCAGTTCCAGACGGCAAACGGCACAGCGAACGGTTGTATCGCCTTGGTGCCGCGCATGACACTGGGTAGCTTTACAATGGAGAACATCACCGTGGCGGTGATGGACAACCTGGAAACCAACCTGCTCGGCGCCAACGTGCTGCGCAATTTTCAAGTGAGCCAGAACGACAGCAGCATGCTGATCGGACGGCATTAACCAAGGACGACACATGACAGAAAGCGAATTCAACGAACTGGCCGACGCCGTATTCCAGCGCATCGAACTGGCAATAGACGACGCCGATGCGGGCATCGATTACGACAGCAACGGCACCGTGCTGGAAATGGAATTTGCCGACGGCAGCAAGCTCATCGTCAACCGCCATGTGCCGAACAGGGAAATCTGGCTGGCCGCCAAATCCGGTGGATTCCATTACGCACTGGAGAACGAGCGCTGGTTCAGTCAGCGCGACGGCAGCGAACTTTTCACCAAACTGAGTGAACTGGTGAAACTTGGCACAGGACAACAGCTGGACTTCTAGTCCGCAACGACCCGCCTGGCGGAAAGCGCCGACGCGTCATGGGTATTATTGATTCGGCACTTGAACGGCTTTACTTCCGTCATTCCGGGCTTGACCCGGAATCCAGCCATATCAATATCGGCACGCATTGCGCACCACTGGATACCGGCCTTCGCCGGTATGACGCGCTTTTATATTCGTGCTGGATCAACAGGGGAAGTGCCGGGCGGAAGGACTTGATGTTTCGAAACGTCAGTCATCTGGGGGAGGAGACTACTGGGGATCGTTTCCTGTCCGCCTGGCAAGACGAACTCTAACGCCTGCTTTGCTGTTTGGGAATGCGTCATATTGTCGCAGTCCGTTCCGGCCTGCGGATTCATATCCGGCATATTGTGGCTACGGCATCACATCCGGCTGCGCCGAATATGAGCCTGCACCGCAAAGCCCTGTGCGCTCACCGCTCACACGGCTTTGTCGCAGGCCATTCCGGCCTGCGCCGGCATACGCACCGATTCCCTACTCGGCCACCCCGTAGCCGCGCAGCTCGGTCCGGCACCGCTTGTAGTCCGGGCATGCGCTCTCCACCACGCGCCAGAATGCGGGCGAGTGGTTCATCTCGATCAGGTGCGCCAGTTCATGCACCACCACGTAGTCGATCAGGTGCAACGGCATCTTCACCAATTGCCAGTTCAGCCGCACCACACCCTGCACTGTGCAGTTGCCCCACTGGGTGCGCGCCGAGGTCAGTTTGATTTCGCGCGGCGATACTTGCAGCATGGGTGCGAAATGCGCCACACACTCCTCGAACACCCGCAACGCTTCGTTGCGATACCAGAGCGTCACCGCCTTTTCGATATGCGCCGCCTCCGCTTCCACGCCGACCGGCACGTGCAGGACCTCTCCGTGCAGTTGCGGCACAGCCCCGCGCGACCGGGGAGTCAGCGTCAAAAGAAACTCTTCGCCGCGGAACGGGATGCGCGCGCCTTCCGCCCAGAATATCGGCGCCGCCTTCTTCGATTCCCAGTTGTCGAGTTGTTTTACCACCCAGGCGGCTTTGTCCTGCAACACGCTGTGCAGCCATTTTTCGGAAGCCCGCAACGGCGCATTGACGGTGAGGCCGCGATCGTCGATGCGCAAACTGATGCTGCGGCGATAGCCGCTGCGTTTGAGGGTGTAGCTGATTTCTTTGCCAACAAGATGGATGTTGCGTTGTTCAACGACGGGCGGCGGACCCTTTCGAAGCAAGGCCTTGAACATCAGCCGAGGCGCTCCATTTCGCCTTCTATCCAGTCCTCCACGCGGCGGTTGATCTCCTCCGCCTTGAGTCCCGCCGGATCAATGGGACGGCCGATACTCATGACGATGGTACCGGGATGTTTCAGGAAGGAATTGCGCCCCCAGAACTTGCCTGCATTGTGCGCCACCGGCACGACGGGGGCGCCGCTGCTTTGCCCCAGCATCGCGCCGCCGATCTTGTACTTACCGCGTACCCCGTAGGGCATGCGTGTGCCTTCCGGAAAGATCACCACGCAGAAGCCGTGCTTGAGCCGGTCTTTGCCCTGCTCCAGCAATTGCCGCATCGCCTGCTTGCCTTTGCTGCGGTCGATTGCGATCGGGCTGGTCAGCGCCAACCCCCAGCCGAAGAACGGCAGCCACAGCAATTCGCGCTTGAGCACCCATACCTGGTCGGGGAATACCGTCTGCAAGGAAAATGTCTCCCAGGCGGACTGGTGTTTGCACATCACGATGCACGGCTGTTTCGGGATGTTCTCCGCACCGCGCACTTCCATGCGGATACCGCAGATCACGCGCAGCAGCCATATCGTGCTGTAGGCCAGGCCGGTGGCGATACGATAGCGCGTATGCGGCTTGAGCGGGAACATGAAGAGGAACATCGACGCATAGATCGGCGTCCAGACCAGTTGCACCAGGAAAAATACCAGGGAGCGTATGAATGTCATACCAGTGCCGCCACCACTGCCGCCAGATCGGGGTAGATCAACGTGCCCTCCGGCAGGCCGCCTTTGGCCTGCGTTTTGGTGCCCTTGCCCGTGAGCACGAGGATAGGCTGCGCTTCGAGGCGCGCAGCCGCTTCCAGGTCGCGCAGCGAATCGCCGACCGCGGGCGCACCTTTCAGGCTGACGCCGTAACGCGTGGCGATCTCTTCGAGCATGCCGCTTTTGGGCTTGCGGCAACCGCAGTTCGCGTCATTGGTATGCGGACAGAAGAACACCGCGTCGATACGCCCGCCCAGTTGCGCGCACGCCTTGTGCATCTTGTCGTGGATGGCGTTCAGCGTCGGCATGTCGAACAGGCCGCGCCCGATGCCGGACTGGTTGGTCGCCACCACCACGCGATAATCGGCCTGGGTCAGGCGCGCGATCGCTTCCAGACTGCCGGGAATGGGCTTCCATTCGTCCGGATTCTTGATGAACTGGTCGGAGTCGAAATTAATGACGCCGTCGCGGTCGAGAATGATGAGTTTGCTCATGGAAACTTTCAGTAATCCGGAGTTTCGGGATGCAGCGCAAGGCGCACGGCGCGCAACGACCGAGACATACCGTGGTGGTAGGCGAGGGAGTGAGCACCGCGCAACGCAGCGATGCGCCCGAAAAACGGATTAATGGAAGTTTCCATCATGCTGCCAGTTTCGAGATATCAGCAACCTGGTTCATCAGGCCGCCAAGCTGCTTGAGCAGCAGCGCGCGGTTGATACGCAACTTCTGGTCTTCCGCCATGACCATCACCTGATCGAAGAAATCGTCGATGAACGACTTGAGCGTCACCAGCGTTTTCAGGTTCTGCCCATATTCGCCGCGGGTGAAATACCCCTGCACGAAAGGCGCGATATCCGTCATCGCCTGGTACAGGTTGCGTTCGGCATCGTCCGTCATCAGACCGGCATCGAATGCCGCATTCGCCATCGCCGCGCCGAGCTCCTCGTGGTTCTTGCGCATGATGTTCTGCACGCGCTTGTTCGCGGCCGCCAGGTCCTTAGCCACATCCATCGCCGCAAAACCGCGCACGGCCAGCAAGCGCGGCAACACCTCATGCAGGCGGCCGTTCAACACGGCCAGCACGGCCTCGATATGCGACACCTCGAAACCGCGGTCGCGCAGATAACCGCGCAGGCGGTCGATCATGAATCCTTCCACGTCCGTTGCGACCGTCGCACTCAGCATTCCCTTGGGGAAGTTCTCCGCCGTCGCCTTGAGCAGGGCCGGCAACGGCAGGTCGAGCGGCGTCTCGATCAGGATGCGCAGGATACCCAAAGCCTGACGCCGCAAGCCGAACGGATCCTTGTCGCCCGTCGGGACTTGTCCGATGCCGTAGATTCCAATGATCGTTTCCAGCTTGTCCGCCAGTGCAACCGAGCACGACACTGCACCCATGGGCAACGAGTCTCCGGCGAAACGCGGGTGGTAATGCGCCTCGATGGCGTTCGCCACCTCCAGGTCCTCGCCGTCGTGGAAAGCGTAGTAGCGTCCGATGATGCCTTGCAGCTCGGGAAACTCGCCGACCATGTCGGTAATCAGGTCGGCCTTGCACAGACGCGCCGCCAATTCCGCCTTGGCTTTGTCCGCCTGCAGCAAACGCGCAATGGTTCCGGCCAGGGTGATGATGCGCTCGACGCGCTGCAACTGCGAGCCCAGCTTGTTGTGATAAACGACTTTGCCGAGTTTCTCGACGCGCGATTCCAGCTTCAGCTTGCGGTCCTGGTTGAAGAAGAAGCGCGCATCGGAGAGCCGCGGGCGCACCACGCGCTCGTTGCCCTCGATGATATGGTGCGGGTCGGTCACCTGCATGTTGGACACAATGAGGAACTTGTTCAGCAGCTTGCCGGTGCCGGCGTCCAGCAGCGGAAAGTACTTCTGGTTCTGTTGCATGGTGAGGATCAGGCATTCCTGCGGCACGTCGAGGAATTCCTTCTCGAACTGGCCGACATACACCTCCGGCCATTCGACCAGCCCCGTCACCTCGTCCAGCAGTGTGCTGAGCACGCTGCGTTCTTCGTTGGACATGGAGAGCAGCTTATCCAGGTCGAAATTGGCGTGCCCTACCCAGATCGCGGCGTTCTGTTCCGCCAGATCGTCCAGGCGCGCCACGATGCTTTCGCGCCGGTGCGCGAAACTGGCGATCACGCGCCCGTCGCGTGCCAGGATCGCTTCGTAGTCGTCCGCATTGTCGATCGTGACCCGCTCGCCGGCCAGGAAGCGATGCCCGCTGGTGACGTTGCCGCTGGTCAATCCCAGCACTTCCGCCGAAACCACTCGGCTGCCGTGCAAGATGGTCAGCCCGTGCACCGGACGCACGAACTGGTGTTCGGAATCGCCCCAGCGCATCAGTTTCGGCACCGGCAGTTTCTTCAGCGCCTGCGTCACGATGTCCTGCAGGTATTCGTCCAGCGCCTTGCCCTTCTGCTCGACGCGCGCCACGAAATATTCGGCCTTGCCTTCGCCCACGCGCTGCAACTGCGCCAACGTGACGCCGGCCGAGCGCATGAAACCTTCCAGCGCCTTGGTCGGCTTGCCGTCCGCATCGAGTCCGGCCGCGACAGCCGGCCCCTTGCGCTCGATGACGCGATCGGGTTGTTGCGACTCGACTGCGGTGATGCTCACGGCCAGACGGCGCGGCGTGCAATACGGCGTGCACACGCTGGCCTCGCTCAGCAACGCCTGTTCTTTCAGGCTGGCAAACACTTCATTGGCAAACGTGGTGGAAAGTTTCTCCAGCGCCTTCGGCGGCAGCTCTTCGGTGAGCAGTTCTATCAGTAATGTCGCTTTCATTTCTTACCCCCGATCCTGGCCATCGGGAAACCCAATGCTTCGCGCGAAGCGTAATATGCCTGGGCCACCTGGCGCGCCAGAGCGCGCACCCGGCCGATATAGGCCGCGCGCTCGGTCACCGAGATCGCACCGCGCGCATCCAGCAGGTTGAAGGTATGCGAGCACTTCATCACCATCTCGAAACCGGGCAGCGGCAGCCCCGCATCCATCAGGCGCTTCGCCTCGGATTCGTATTCGTTGAAATGGCGGAACAGCATCTCGACGTTGGAATGTTCGAAGTTGTATCTGGATTGTTCCACCTCGTTCTGGTGGTAGACGTCGCCGTAGGTGATCTCGCCCAGCACCGGCTTGCAGATCAGCGAACCGACTTCCTGAAAATAGGTGAACTGCGTCACCTCCATCCCATCCAGCCAGACTTCCCAGCCCAGGCCCCAAGCGCCCAAAGTCGGCGACTCCCAATCGTCCTCGACGAAACGGATATCGTGTTCGCCGGTATTGATGCCCAGCGCACGCAGGCTGTCGAGATAGAGTTCCTGGATATTGTCGGGGGAAGGTTTCAGCACCACCTGGTACTGGTAATAATGCTGCAGGCGGTTGGGGTTCTCGCCGTAGCGACCGTCTTTCGGGCGGCGCGAAGGTTGCACATAGGCCGCGCGCCAGGGCTCGGGGCCTATCGCGCGCAGGAAGGTCGCCGTATGGAAGGTGCCCGCGCCGACCTCGATATCGTAGGGTTGCAGCAGCGCGCAGCCCTGCTTGTCCCAGAATTGCTGTAGCGTCAGGATGACTTGCTGAAAAGTCGGCCCTGGGCCGGCTTTCGGTGAAGACTCATGCGCAGCGCGCGTGATGTCGGAACCAAAACCCCGTTGGGGTGAAGACTCATGCGCGGAGCGCGTGACGTCGGAACCAAAGGTTTGCATATGCTCGATGACCGCCAGTATTTGCGAAAGGCC
>DAIDAJ010000096.1 GCA_027310665.1 Sideroxydans sp.
CAGCAGGGGAGGCCTGGCGAACGAGGTCTGCCGCAAGATCGCCGAAGAGATCGTGCTGGGCAATTTCGCACCGAGCACCCGCCTGGATGAAGCGAGCCTGGCCGAACGCTTCAACGTCTCGCGCACGCCGGTGCGCGAGGCCCTGAAGCAGCTGTCCATCATGGGCCTGGTGGAGTACCGGCCCAATCGCGGTTCTGTTGTAGCGACCATGACCCCCGAGAAGCTGGACCAGATGTTCGAGGCCATCGGCGAACTGGAGGCGGCTTGCGCGCGCCACGCAGCCCTGCGCATGACCGAGGCCGACCGCGCCCAGCTGCGGGAACTGCATGCCCGGGGACGGGCCGCCATGCAGGCCGGCGACATGAATCTTTACGATGCGCTGAACCTGGAACTGCACACCACCATCATCCAGGGCTGCCATAATCCGGTGCTGATCGACCTTGCAACGAAACTGCGGCACCGCATCTGCCCTTTCCGCCGCACCCAGTTTCGCAACGTGGAACGCATGGGTGAATCTTTCGAGGAACATTCTATAATCGTGGAAGCGATCCTGTCGCACGACGCGATCACCACTTACCGGGCAATGAGAACCCACCTGCTGTCGGCCCGCAGCGCCACTACCCTGGCAGCACCGGTATGGGCGAGTACGGCTGCCGACCCCAGGACATACAAATGAAACGGAGATGCTGCACACCATGAATCCCATCCTCGGCAACCGCGGCGCAGTCGTCGCGCCCCATTCCCTGGCATCCCAGGCCGGCCTCGATATCCTGCGCGAAGGCGGTAACGCCATCGAAGCCACCATCGCCGTGGCTTCCACCCTGGCGGTCGTCTATCCTCACATGACCGGCATCGGCGGCGACGGTTTCTGGCTGCTGCATGCGCCGGGACAGTCCATGGACTCCATCGACGCCTGCGGCGCGGCTGGGGCAAAAGCCACCCGGGAACTGTACAGCGGTCTGGACAGCATTCCATGGCGCGGTCCGCTGGCAGCCAATACAGTTGCGGGGACGGTCTCCGGCTGGGGCGCCGCCTATGACTACAGCCGCACGCGCTGGGGCGGTCGCCTGCCGTTCGCACGCCTCCTGGAAAGCGCGATCCGCTACGCAAGGGAGGGCTTTCCCGTTACCCACGGACAGGAGGAAGGCACCCGCGCCAAACTGCCCGATCTCATCTCCCAGCCCGGATTTGCCGCGGCGTTCCTGAATCAGGGGCAAGTCCCGGCATATGGCCAGTGCCACCGCTTCCCGGCCTTGGCGAACACGCTGGAACAGCTGGCGCGGGCGGGAGCAGAAGATTTCTACCGCGGGGAATTGGCCCGGCAGATCGGGGCCGACCTGGCCGCCATCGGCAGCCCTGTCACCGCCGCCGACCTGGCCGGCCACCAGGCCCGGATCAGACCGCCGCTGCAACTGCGCCTGTCCGATGCCACGGTCTACAACATGGCACCGCCGACCCAAGGGCTGGCCTCGCTGCTGATCCTCGGCATCTACGACCGCATCCGCCAAAGCGGCTGGAACCCGGACAACGCGGAAGGCATCCATGCGCTGGTGGAAGCCACCAAGCAGGCTTTCCTGCTGCGCGACAAGCATGTGACCGACCCGGCACACATGAAAGTCGATCCTTCCGCCCTGTTGAGCGACAAAACGCTGGATGCCCTGGCTGCAGCCATACCTCCGCATCACGCCAGCCCGTGGCCTGCGCCCGTCTCCGACGGCGATACCACCTGGATGGGCGTGGTGGACGCCGAGGGGCGGGCGGTGAGCATGATCCAGAGCATCTATTTCGAATTCGGCAGCGGCGTGGTGCTGCCGGGCAGCGGCATCTGGTGGCAGAACCGCGGCTGTTCCTTCGACCTCAGGCCGGACCGCTTGCGCAGTCTGGAACCGGGACGCAAGCCGTTCCATACACTCAATCCGGCCATGGCCGCACTGGACGACGGACGCCTGCTGGTCTACGGCACCATGGGCGGCGAAGGCCAGCCGCAGACCCAGGCGGCCGTGTTCTCGCGCTACGTATGGGGCGGCCACGACGTGCGTTCTGCCGTGGCCGCACCGCGCTGGCTGCTGGGCCGCACCTGGGCGGAACAGAGCGC
This sequence comes from Sideroxydans sp., assembly GCA_027310665.1. Classification (GTDB taxonomy): domain Bacteria; phylum Pseudomonadota; class Gammaproteobacteria; order Burkholderiales; family Gallionellaceae; genus Sideroxyarcus. The sequence continues at coordinate 2,096 of DAIDAJ010000096.1, forward strand.
GTCGCTGAAACTGGAATCGCGTTACCCGCAGGCCATCGTCGACGCCCTGCGCAAGCTGGGGCATCCCGTGGAGGTGGTGGCGGATTTCGACGAACGGATGGGCCATGCCGGCGCGCTGGTGCTGCACCCGCAAGGCTGGATCGAGGGCGGCGAAGACCCGCGCAGCGACGGCAGCGTGGCGGCATGGTGATGCAGTCCATCATCGATCACGAGAAAAGACATCCGGCATGAAATTCAAGTTCGACTGGTTCCTCAAGGGCATGCTGGCGGCCGTGGGTCTGGCCTTTCTGTGGCCCGCCCCCGGCGCCCACGGCGGCTTCCTGCATCCGGAGTTGCTCAACAAGGCGGGCATCGCGCTGATCTTCTTCCTCAACGGGCTCGGGCTGAGCCTCCTGGCGTTGCGGGACGGGGCGCTGCGCTGGCAGGTGCATCTCCTGATCCAGGTCAGCACTTTCCTGATCTTCCCGCTGCTCGGATGGGGACTGATCAAGCTCACCGGCGGCTGGATGTCGGTGGACCTGCAGGACGGATTTTTCTACCTGTGCGCCCTGCCGTCCACTGTCTCTTCTTCCGTGGCGCTCACCGTGGCTGCCCGCGGCAACGTGCCCGCAGCGGTGTTCAATGCCACCCTCTCCAGCCTCATCGGCGTGGTGCTGACGCCGCTGTGGATGGCGTGGATACTGGGCCATAGCGGTGCCGATTTCGCCGTCGGACCGGTGATCGTCGACCTGCTGCTGTGGCTGGTGCTGCCTCTGGTACTGGGACAGCTCGCGCGCCCGCTGCTGGGTGACTGGGCCGGCCGCAACAGAAGCCGTATCCAGATCGCAGACCGGCTGACCATCCTGGTGCTGGTCTATACCGCCTTCAGCGACTCGGTGCAGCAAGGTATATGGTCCCGCTATGGCTCCATCGTGCTGCTGGAAACCATCGTCGGCACCGGCGTGCTGTTCCTGCTGGTGCTGCTGCTGACCCGCGGGCTGTCGCATCTGCTCGGGCTGACCACGGAGGACCGCATCGCCAGCGTCTTTTGCGGCTCCAAGAAGAGCATGGCCTCCGGTGTGCCGATGGCCCACCTGATATTCGGCGCCAATCCTGCGCTGGGCCTCATCCTCATGCCCATCATGATCTACCACCCACTGCAACTCGCGGCGGGCGGCATGATCGCTCAGCACTGGGCTCATCGCAAAGCTGTGGACAAATCGAATTGAATTTCCTGGCTCATGCCCTGCTTGCAGGCGACGCGCCCGCCCTGATCGTGGGAGGTGTCATCGGGGACTGGATCAAAGGCCCCTTGCCCGGAACATTGCCGGATGACCTGGCAAAGGGCGTCGCGCTGCATCGCGCGATCGACAGCTACGCGGAGTCGAATCCGGCCTTTTGCCGCAGCCGTTCACGCGTCTCGGCAGATCGCCGGCGCTACGCCGGCGTGCTCGTCGACGTGTTCTACGATCATCTGCTCGCGCGGAACTGGGCCGCCATACACAACCGGCCACTGGACGAGTATTGCGCAGGGGTCTATCGATTGATCGAAGACAGGCTGAACGACCTCCCCGTTTCCTCGCATCGCGCATTGACGCTGATGGCGGACGAGGATTGGCTGACGAGCTATGCGCAAATCGAGGGCATCGCCGACGTATTGGCCCGCATGTCGCGTCGAGCGCGGCAACCCAATCCGCTGACGAATGGTGAACAGGAGTTTCTTGCAGACATCGACGGATTTGCCGGAGATTTCCAGGAATGGCTGGGCGACACAAGAGCGTTCTGCCGGCAGTGGCTGGACAAGTGATACTCAAGCACCAGCGGCATTGATCGGGTCACGAGACGCTTGCCAATTTTTCAGCAAACAGGATATTGATCCGGCACAGTGAAGTATTACCACGGTTCGGGCTGAGCCTGAAGGAACTACTGGTGAAACTACTAGCCATCTGACTAAGGCAGCAAGCTGCCAAGTCATTGGTTCACCGTGCCGGATCAATAGGTTTGGCTTTATTCGGCCCATCACTCGCCAACACTCTTGATGCGACAGGCTCGCATCGTTCTGGAAAGAACCTCAAAGATCGCGGGATTTTCGCAGTGGGCGACATTGAATCTGAACCAGGGCGAGGGTTCCTGATGAGGGTGGAATACATTGCCTGGAGCAAGCATGACACCTTCCTTGGCGGCCTGTTCGGCAAGCAAAGTGAAGTCGATCTCGTCGCTCGCCTTCACCCAGACGAACATGCCGCCTTCGGGCTCAAGGTACGTTGTAAATCCGATTTCCTCCAGCCTGGAGATTGTCGCAGTTCTGGCTTCCTGCAATCTCTGCCTCAATTTGTCGAGATGCTTGCGGTAATGCCCGCCCGACAGCAACTGGTAAATAAGCCGCTCATTCACCTCTGACGTCGTGAGTCCGGTCAGCAGCTTCACATCGCAGAGACTTTCCGCCAGTCCGCGCTTACAGGCAAAGTAGCCTACCCGCAAGCTTGCGGACAGTGTCTTGGAGAAACTGCTGACGTAAATGACCCGGTCCAGTTGGTCCAGCGTGGCGAGACGCGTGATCGTCGATGGATGAAAATCGCCGTAGATATCATCCTCAACGAGGATCACATCGTATTTTTCCGCCAGCTGAAGCATGCGGTAAGCCACGCTCTGGCTGATGCTGGCGCCTGTCGGATTGTGCAATACCGTATTGGTGAAGAAGACTCTCGGTCGATGTTCCTTGATCAGTGCCTCCATCGCGGGGATATCGGGGCCGTCGTGATTCCATGGCACGCCAACGATCTTTGCCCCAAATGATTTCAATCCCCCAAACAGAATAAAGAAGCCGGGATCATCCACCAATACCGCATCGCCCGGGCGTACGAAATACCGGGTGATCAGATCCGTCGCGTGTGTGACGCCTGAAGTGAGAACGATCTGGGATGTCTCCGCGGTCACTCCGATCGAGGACAATTTATTCTGCAGCAGTTCCCTTAACGGTTGGTAGCCAGCCGCTGTTCCATAAGCAGTAAAGAATTCGCCGTGCTTCTGGGAGAGCGCCCGCAAGGACTTTTGAATTCCCGTTTCTTCCATCCATGCTGCCGGTAACCACCAAGCCCCGGGCATGGTCTTGCTGGTGCGATCGTCCAGGGCATTGCGCAATAGCCAGGCGACATCGATCGAACCATCCAGTTTGTCGATGCCATCAACGGACGACTGGGACATTGCACGAGCCGACACGTAGAAGCCCGACCCCAGCTTTGAATTCAGGTAGCCCATCGCCACGAGCCTGTCGTACGCCTGAACCGCGGTGAACCGGCTTACGCCATGCTCGCTGGCAAAGTTCCTGATCGACGGCATGCGCGCCCCACTTCTGATGGTGCGATTGTCGATCAGCTCCTTGATGGAGTTGGTGATCTGATAAACGAGCGGTAGCGGATCGCCCGGATCGATATTGATAATTGTCATGGTAAATGAGCCAGTACAGTACAAACGACTATCCGATTAACTGTACCTGTATTGTCAGACCGGCACACGGTAATGTAAAGCCGGAGTTAGGGGGCAGCGCCGTTCGCTGAATTCAAGTCAAGGAGGAAGAATATGTCTGTATTGCATGCGTTGGAGTTGGGTTTTATTGGCGGCATCGCACTATTTTTCGCATTCCTGTATTCGGGATTGCTGGATAAATGGTTCAGATAGACCAGATGATGGTAGCCGGATTTCACGCGAGGTGCACATGCGACACTGAGCGCGACATGCCAAATGGAGAACAGGAAAATGAATTCAAGGTACGTTAGCGGAGTTGTGGCCGTGCTGGCGGGCATGGCGCTGAATTTCTCTGGAGACTGGCTGCTGGGGGTCAGGATAGAAATATTCTCGGGAATCTCGACGTTCAGTTTTGCGTGGATGGTGGACATATTTCTGGTGCCCTTCATCGTTGGGCTTGTCGTAGCAAGGATTTTCGGGAAGGGCAGCAAATGGCTTGCGTGCCTCCCGCCGCTTTTCGTCCGCAGCCTGAGTTACGCATACCTGTATCACTCTGACCCTCAAGGCGATTTCTTCCTGAAATTGCATCTTCATTATTGGGGGCCATGCGTCATTCTGGCAGTCGAAGCAGCCAATATCGGCGGAATCCTCGGCGAAGTATTGATGGGTGTGTATCGGCGCGACAAAAGCGTGACGAACCAAACGCAACTTTCGCCGGAATCGAGCCTGTCCGAGGAATAATTTATTCATCAGGAAAATGAAAGGAGAGATTAATGCTCAAGCTGCCACTGGTGATCATCTATATGATCATTGCCTTCAACATCACTGCCTTTACAGTCGTCCTGCAATTGGATTGGCTGATCATAAATTCGCTTATAGCCAAAGCGATCGCATGGGTTCTGACAATAGGCGCCTGGAGCATGGCCTATGCCAACCGCGACAAATGCGTGACATTGTTCTGACGGAGCCGGCCAAGGACGGTTGTGCGAGTTTGGAGATGTGGTGATGATTCCAATGTCCGGAATAAAAATGCCCTGCCAAATTCCTGGCAGGGCATTTCTTGTTTCAAGCCGGCATACACGCCGGACCGGTCATCGGTTATATCTGCGGTAGCTGGCGCGCCGCACATTGCCGGAGACCGCAGTCTCCATCCAGTGCTTGATGCGGACGGCATCGCCGACGCGGGTGCGCTTGCCCCAAGAATCCAGCAGCACGATAACTACCGGACGGTTGGTGATCCTGGCCTGCATGACCAGGCAGCGCCCTGCTTCGCTGATGTAGCCGGTCTTGCTGATACCGATCTCCCATTGGGAGTTTCTCACCAAGGGGTTGGTGTTGCTGAATCGCAGCGTGCGGCGGTCGTCCACTTGCACGATGTGAGAACCCGTCGTGGTATAGCGCTGGATATCTGGATAACCCTGCGCGGCCATCACCATCTTGACCAGATCTTCCGCAGTCGAAACGTTGGTGCTGGTCAATCCGGTCGGGTCGAAGAAATGCGTCGAATTCATTCCCAGTTCACGCGCCTTGGCGTTCATCATCGCCAGCATCACCGGAGTCCCTCCCGGGTAGGTACGCGCCAACGCTGCCGCCGCACGATTCTCGGAAGCCATCAACGCCAGCCTGACCAGCTCATCCCTTGTCAGTGTCATGCCGTCGCGCATGCGCGACCGCGATCCCTTCAAGTGATCCCGGTCTTCCTCGCTGATGCTGATCGGCTCGTCCATCGGCAGTTTTGCATCAAGGATCACCATCGCCGTCATCAGCTTGGTGATGGAGGCGATGGGGACGACATTTTCGGCGTTCTTGGAATAGATCGGGCGCTGATCCTGTTCGTCGTAGATCATGGCGATGGCGGACTGCAGTCTTGGGGCCGGCATCCGCTCATATGTCGCGATGGTCGATTGCACCGCGGCAGCCGTTTGGTCGTCGCGCACCAACGTGTCTGCGCTTTCGTTGTCCGCGGCATGTGCCAGCAGCACCTGACCGAGCAGCGCCAGCATGATGATCGTTTTAAACATGATTCCCCTTTGGTTCTCGAAACACGGTTCGGAGGATACCTTAAAAAAACAATGGGATTCAACGATTGTTACAAGATGGCCAAAGGCTCTTCCTGCTGCTGCAAGGCCCACATCTGCGCATAAACTCCCTGTTTTTCCAGTAAGTTACGATGATTTCCGCGCTCGATAATACGGCCTTGCTCCATCACAAGAATCTGATGAGCGTCAACGATAGTCGACAGACGGTGGGCGATGACCAGGGTGGTGCGGTTCTGGGCGATGTTGCGCAACTCGTCCTGTATGGCTTTTTCGGACTTTGAATCCAGTGCCGAAGTCGCTTCGTCAAAGATCAGTATCGCCGGATTCTTGAGGATGGCGCGGGCAATGGCGACACGCTGCTTCTCCCCGCCGGAAAGCTTCAGCCCGCGCTCGCCCACCATGGAATCGTAGCCCTGCGGCAGGGATTCGATGAATGTGTGGATATGCGCCGATTGCGCGGCGGAGATCACTTCCTCGCGGGTGGCATTGGGCCGCCCGTAAGCGATGTTGTAAAAGATGGTGTCGTTGAACAAGACGGTATCCTGCGGCACGATACCGATGGCTGCACGCAGGCTGGCCTGCGTCACGTTGCGGATATCCTGCCCGTCTATCGAGATGCGCCCCTCATTCACATCGTAGAAACGGAACAGCAGGCGCGACAGGGTGGATTTGCCCGCCCCGCTCGCCCCAACGACCGCTACCGTATGCCCGCTGGGGATATCGAAACTGACTTCGTGCAATATCTCGCGCGCCGGATCATAGGAGAAATTGACCCTGTCGAAGCGCACCCCCGACACGTTACTGACGGAGTCAGCCGTTTGCGGGAGGGGGTGCGATGCGGCCACTCCCGCACCCGTCGGCTCCGCCGCACCGTGTCGTGGCCGCACTGCAGCGCCGCTCAACCTGAGCGGCAGCGCATGTTGCACGTCTTGCACTTCGCGATTCACGTCCAGCAGGCGGAACATCTTTTCCATATCGGCCAGGGCGTTCTTGATCTCGCGGTAGACGAAGCCCAGGAAATGCAGCGGCATATAAAGCTGCAACATGTACACGTTGACCAGCACCAGATCGCCGATGGTCATGGTGCCTTTCACGACCCCGTCCGCCGCCAGCAGCATGAGCAGGGTCACGCCGATGGCGATGATGATGCTCTGGCCGGCGTTGAGCGTCGCCAGCGAAGTCTGGTTGCGCACCGCCGAAACCTCCCAGCGCTGCATCTGTTCGTCGTAACGCTCCACTTCATAACGCTCGTTGCCGAAATACTTCACCGTCTCGTAATTGATCAGGCTGTCGATGGCCCGCGTATTGGCTTTTGAATCCATGTCGTTCATGGTGCGCCGGAACACCATGCGCCATTCGGTGATGGTCAGGGTAAAGGCGATGTAGATCACCAGCGTCGCGAACGTGATGATGGCGAACCACGGGTTGTATTTGTAGAACAGGACGCCCGCCACCAGCCCGATCTCCAGCAGCGTGGGCAGGATGTTGAACAGCAGGAAAGTGAGCAGGAAACTGATGCCGCGCGTTCCGCGCTCGATATCGCGCGACACGCCGCCGGTTTGCCGTTCCAGATGGAAACGCAAGCTCAGGCTGTGCAGGTGTTCAAAGACCTGCAGGGCGACCCGCCTGATGGCGCGCTGCGTGACCTTGGCAAACAAGGCATCGCGCAACTCGCCGAAAAGCGTACTGAACAACCGCAGCAAGCCGTAGCCCACAACCAGGAACACCGGGATGGCAAGCATCGCCTTGGGCTTGCCCATTGTATCCACAATAGCCTTGAGTACCAGCGGCACCGCCACGTTGGTCAGCTTGGCCAGCACCAGCAACACGATCACCGCGACCACACGGACCTTGAACTCCATCAGATAGGGCACCATGCTGCGGATGACGCGCCAATCGGTACGGGTTGGGGGAGGGGAAGAACTTGAATAATGTTTCATCGGGGGATTACATTGAATGACAGCAGGCATTATAGCCTGCCGCACAAACCCAAAAAAACGGGCATCCGCGAGGATGCCCAAATACAGGAGGAGATACATGAAAGCGGTGAGTGGAGCCTCGAAGCCGCCCTCAACCGCTTATGAGCAAGCGCCATGCCAACCCGGTTTGGCATTGATTCAAAAAGGATTATGCTGTTGCAAAAAGATAGACAATGAAACAAGGCGCTCCAAAATGTCGCCTGATGCACCCCTACCGTGCGTCATTCCGGGCGCGTGGCACGCAGCGCCGGGCCATATAGCGCAGCCCGCTCGTTCAGAACGACCCGCACCGGCATGGCTTCCAACACATGGCGCAGACGCCCTTTGCCCAGGAATGCTTCCATGAACGTGCTGCCCTGCAACATCGGCAATATCCTGGGTGCGATGCCTCCTGCCACGTACACCCCCCCCCGGCTCATCGTCTTCAGGGCGAGATTTCCCGCCTCCGCGCCGTAAAAATGCACGAAGCAATCCATCGTCTCGATACAGATGTCATCGCTGCCAGCAGAAGCGGCCCTGGAAATTGCGGCCGCCGCATCCCCCGCCCGCATTTCATCGATCAGCCACTTCGGCACGGAAGATTTGCGGTAGACACGCAGGAATTCATGCAGATCGACCAGCCCCATGCCGGAGACGACCCGCTCCCAGCTGACATGCCCATACAAACGCTGCAGATATCGCAGCAGATCGATTTCCAGATCGTTCTGCGGGCAGAAACTGGCATGTCCGCCCTCAGTGGCGTAGGGATGGTGCCGCGCCCCGTCCCAATAGAGGCCCGCTTCACCCAGCCCCGTTCCGGCCGCGATGATGGCAGCGTTGCCACGAGCCCCCGCTTCCCCCTGCTGCAGGGACGAGAAGTCGGCGGCTTCCAGAGCCGGGAGGCCGCAGGCGATGGACTCCAGGTCGTTCAGCAAGCTGCAGGCCCTGAAGCCGAAGCGCTGCTGCAATACCTCGGCGTCGATGAACCAGGGCAGATTTGTCGTGCGCACAACCCTGCCCAGCACCGGTCCGGCGATACCGAATGCCGCATGAGCGGGAACTTGCACGCCCGTCAGGAAATCTGCCAGCAGATCTTCAAATGCCGCGAAGTTGCGACTGGGATAAATGATCTCGCGCTCGATATCGACCCGAGTGCCGACGACCTCGACCATTGCCAGCCGCGTCTTGGTACCGCCGATGTCGCCTACGATCGCGCTGCTCATGGAATATCGATCTTTCCCCTTGGCTCTACCGGAGCGACGTGCCAGATGCGTTCCGCATATTCGCGTATGGTACGGTCGCTGGAAAATCTTCCCATCGCGGCAACATTGAGGATGGCGCGTCTCGTCCATTCATTCTGGTCACGGAACAACTCTCTCACCTTGTCTTGGCAGGCGACATAGGAAGCGTAGTCCGCAAGCACCAGGAAGCGGTCGCGCCTGAGCAATTCATCGACGATATCCTGATATCGCCCAGCATCGTCCGGACAGAAGTAGCCGGACGCGATCATGTCCAGTGCCTGCTTCAACTCTGCGTTACCGTTGTAATAGCCCGCCGGATCATACCCCTGACGATGCAGCGCTTCGACCTCATCGGTGGTCAGGCCGAACAGGAAGAAATTATCCGCCCCCACCTCGTCGCGTATCTCGATGTTGGCGCCGTCCAGCGTGCCAATGGTGAGCGCCCCGTTCAGTGCCAGTTTCATGTTGCCCGTACCGGACGCCTCGGTACCGGCAGTGGATATCTGTTCGGAAAGATCGGCGGCAGGCACGATGCGTTCGGCATTCGACACATCATAGTTGGGTATGAACACCAGCTTGAGCTTGCCGCCTACCTGCTGGTCGTTGTTGACGATATCCGCGACGTCGTTGATGAGCCGGATGATGAGCTTGGCCATCGCGTAGCCGGGTGCCGCCTTGCCCGCAAAGATCACGGTGCGCGGCACGAAGCCAATGGGGACTCCGGTACGAATCCGGTTATACAAGGTGATGACATGCAACATGTTGAGCATCTGCCGTTTGTACTCGTGGATGCGCTTGACCTGGATGTCGAACAGCGAGGCGGGATCGACCTCGATTCCGAGCTTCTGTCTTATCAGCCCCGCAAGGCGTTCCTTGTTCGCCAGTTTGACTGCACGGAACTGCTGCTGGAACACGGTCTCGCCTGCATACTCGCGCAACCTGTTCAATTGGTCGAGATTCGTCAGCCATCCGTTCCCGATACGCTCGGTGATCAGCCCGGCCAAGCCGGGGTTGGCCTGGTTGAGCCAGCGGCGCGGCGTGACGCCATTGGTTATGTTGATGATCTTGCCCGGCATGACGCGTTCGAAGTCGGCGAAGATGGTGCGTTTCATCAGTTCGGTGTGCAGTGCGGCAACCCCGTTCACCGTATGGCTGCCGATGATGGCAAGATGGGACATGCGCACATGGCGGCCATCGCGCTCGTCGATGATGGACAGGCGCTGCAGCAACTCGCCGTCGCCGGGAAACTGGTGCATCACTTGTTGCAGGAAGCGGTGATTGATCTCGTAGATGATCTGCAAGTGGCGCGGCAGCAGGCTCTCGATCATCGCGACCGGCCAGGTCTCCAGCGCCTCGGGCATCAGTGTATGGTTGGTGTAGGAAAAGATGCGGGTCGTCAGGCTCCAGGCCGCGTCCCAGGTCTGATGATGCACATCCACCATCAGGCGCATCATCTCGGGAATGGCGATGGAAGGATGCGTATCGTTGAGTTGCACCGCCAGTTTTTCCGGCAGCTGCTCCCAGCTGTCGTGGTTCTTCCTGAAACGAAAAAGCATGTCCTGCAACGACGCGCTGACGAAAAAGTACTGCTGTTTCAGCCGGAGCCCGCGCCCCATTTCGGTGGAATCGTTCGGATAAAGCACTTTGGACAGGTTCTCCGACTCGTTCTTGTCGGCAACAGCCTGGATGTAGTTTCCCTGGTTGAAATAGCGCAGATCGAAATCGCGCGAGGATTTCGCCGCCCACAACCGCATGTTGTTGACCGTCTTGCCGCCGTAGCCGGGAACCGGCGTGTCATAGGCCATCGCCATCACATCGTCGGTATTGACCCAGTGGTGCCGCAACATGCCGTTCTCATGCTTGTACTCCACGACGCAACCGTGGAACTTGACCGGGTACAGCAGTTCGGGACGCGGGAATTCCCACGGATTGCCGTACCGCAGCCAGTTGTCCGGATGTTCCATCTGCATTCCGTTCTCGATGCTCTGGCGGAACATGCCGTATTCGTAGCGAATTCCGTAGCCGTAGCAAGGCAGGTCGAGCGTCGCCATGGAATCGAGGAAACAGGCCGCCAGCCGGCCAAGCCCGCCGTTACCCAGCGCAGCATCGGTCTCGATCTCGGCGATCGCCTCGAAATCCAGACCCAATTCGTAGAGCGCCGTCTTGCATTGCTCTTCCATTTCCAGGTTAAGCATGGCGTTGCTGAGCGTTCGCCCCATCAGGAACTCAAGCGAAAGATAGTACGTGCGCCTGGGATCCTGTTCGTAATAGCGCTGCATGGTTTCCATCCAGCGCTCGACCAGGCGGTCGCGCACGGCCAGCGCCGTGATCTGGAACCAGTCGAATGTGGTGGCGTCGGTGTGGTATTTGCTGCTGGTGTAGATCAGGTGATCGACAAGGGAGACTTCGATCGCATCCTTGTCCATGCCCGCGCTTCGATGTTGCTGTGCCGCCTTGTTATTCATCGCTTTCCCTGTCTGGTGTGCGGGCGTCCATTCCATGTACAGCGACGCCGTCCCCGATTCTCCGCGCGACGCAAAGGGGTGTCAATCAAGGCCTCAGTGCCGGCGCGCGAGACCGAGCACACCGATGATGAAGCGCACCAATCCGAAACTCATGCGCGCCAGGATGCGTGTAGGCAGACTGGAGCGATCGGGCTTCACTCGCAACCCGTCGCGCTGGAGCGAATCCAGCAGATTGCCGCACAGATCGCCGGCAAAGCCGGCGTCATGCACGACCAGATTCGCCTCGCGCGCCAGGAACAGGCTGAACGGATCGATGTTGAACGAGCCCACCGTCGCCCACTCGCCGTCGACGACCGCGACCTTGGCGTGCAGGAAGCTGGCGTGATATTCGTATATCTCCACACCCGCCTTAAGCAACTGCCCATACAAAGCGAGGGTGGCATAATGCTGCAGCCGGTATTCCACCTTGCCTTGCACCACGACTACCACGCGCACGCCGCGTCCTGCCGCATGGATCAGCGAGCGGAGAAACAGGCGCCCCGGAAGAAAGTAGGCGTTGGCGATGACGATTTCGCGCTTTGCCCGCGCAATCGCATTGAGATAGGCGCGCTCGATGTCGCGACGATGGCGCACATTGTCGCGCAATACCAGTTGCACATTGGAGTCGGGGCGAGGTTTGATCCGGTACAGGCGCCAACCTTGTTCCTTGACGCGCTTGCTGAAGGCCGCCCAGGAGACCATCTCCCACAGCCGCTGCATCACCGCCTGCACTTCGCCTGCAAGCTCGCCCTTGACCCTCACCGCATAATCCATGCGCGGCGCATCGAAATCCAGATTCGCCGGGATGTCATGGATGATATTGATACCGCCAATGAAAGCGACCTCGCCGTCGATCACCGCCAGCTTGCGGTGCATGCGCCGCAGCCGGCGCATCCGGCTGCGACTCAGGGTAAAGGGCGAGATTTCGCGCCTGAACCATTGCACTTCCACCCCTGACTTGCGCAAGCCGTCCACAAACGAGTCCGGCAATTCCGCAGAGCCGAAACCGTCCAGCAATACCCGCACGGCCACGCCGCGTTCTGCAGCCTGTCGCAAGGCCAGTCCGACCTTATGCCCGATCTCGTCGGATGCGAAGATGTAACTCTCGAGATAGACGGAATGCTGTGCGCTGCCGATATCGGCACACAGCTGGGGAAAGAAAGCGGCTCCATTCTGCAACAGGACAAGTTCGTTGCCGGAAACCCGATGGATGCGATTCGTCATCTCTCAAGTTGCGCGGAAAGCGCGGCATGGTCGGACAAGCGCAGCCATTTTCCGCCGATATGCACATCGCAACCCTGAACCCTGAAACCGCGCACATAGATGCGGTCCAGCCTGAAGAGGGGAACCCGCGAAGGGAAACTGCGTGCAGGCTTGCCTTCTTGCAGATCAAACACGTCCTGCACGCCGATCTCCCGCGCCAGCGTGAGGCTCAGCTCGTTGCGCCAGTCGTTGAAATCACCCGCAATGAGCAACGGCGCACCGGATGGAATCTCATTCAGGACATATTCGACCAATGCGCGCGTCTGTACCCGTTTTCCCTTGGCAAACAAGCCGAAGTGGGCGCACAGGCAATGCACCCGCAGGCCGTCAATATCCACCTCGCAATGCAACAGGCCACGGCTCTCGAAACGGTGCGCGGAGACATCCTTGTTGAAAGTCTGCACGATGGGGAAACGGCTGAGGATGGCGTTGCCATGATGTCCTTCGTCGTACACCGCATTCATGCCATACGCATGGTGCGCCCAGAACTCGTCGGCAAGGAACTCGTGCTGCGGACCGGCGGGATAATCTGCATGGCGCTGCACGTGGCCCGCATGCTCGCCCTGCACCTCCTGCAAGAACAGGATGTCGGCATCCAGCTCGCGCAATCGTTCGCGCAACTCGTGCAGCACCACGCGGCGATTGAACTGCGAGAAACCTTTATGGATGTTGTAAGTAGCGATCTTGAGGGTAGTCATGGGTAGCATTCTACCCAATCGGCAAATAAGGATGATGTGTCAATCGGAGCTGAGCGAATTACTGCTGCAGCCCAAGGCGAACATCGCAACTTCTCGAAAGCCGACATCAATGCCGCGTTCAACACAAGATGATTTCAGGTTTAAACTGCCAACAAGATTGGTCACCGGACAATTGTGCACTGTCATCCGCAAATGTACCGGATGAGCCACTCAATGCAGGCGGGTTGTTGGTGGTATATAATGAGATCATGAATTACCATAATTCCATCCTGCTTCGCGGCTGCATCGCTGCCATCCTGCTGCTCAGCCTTTGGGCTAGCAGCATGCATGATTTGCGGTATGCGGATGAAATTGCGTCGGATGAACTTGGAAACAGCCAGATCGTACTGTCTATGGATGGCGATCATTCGGACGACCCCCGTGAGCAGAGTATGCTGCTATCTGACGCGCTGAATGTCCCATTCATTTCACCGCAAACATGCTATACCCAGCAACAGATAAGCATCGCCCCACCTAACAGCCTCCCTCCGCCCTATCGCCCGCCGGCAAAATCCGCTTGATTCTTGACGGACGTTGATTGTAAAGATCGACGTGAGTTGCCGCACCCGCGGCTGGATCATCGGATTCAACATGACACTCATATATCATCGCCTGATGTCAGGGGCGTTACTGCTTTTCTGGCTATATGCATTACCCTCTTTTTCGGCGCCGCTGACGCTAGCGCATGCATGTGAACTGGCTGAACAAAACAGCCCCGTGCTGAGAATCATTCGCTCTCAGGCGGACGGCGCACAGTCTGCACTCGAAACCGCAGGGGCTTATCCCAACCCCGAGGTCGAGTTTGGTGCGGGCAACTCGCAATTGCTTTCGCCAACCGTGCAGAACGGACATAACAGCCTCATGGCAATTTCCCAGCCGATCGAACTGCCAGCGCTGCGCCATTCACGCCAGCGGGGTGCAGCGGCCGGCGTCGTTGCAGGCTCCGCATTGCTCGACGATGCGAGAATCAACCTGCATTCACAGGTCAAGCAAGCTTTTCTCGAACTGCTGCGACGCCAGGACGAGGCATTGCTTGCTGCAGAAAATTACGAGTTGCTTCTGCAAATCAGCAATCGCATAAAACAGCGTGTCGAAGTAGGCGAAGCGCCCCGCTACGAACTGGTGAAGTCGGAAGCGGAGTCGCTGACTGCGCAAAGTGTAGCCAAAGGCGCCGAAATCAAAGTGTTGCAAGCCAAAGATCGGCTCCGCACCCTGCTGGGCGTACCCACGCTGGATCAATTCGAAATTGTCCGCCCGCCACCGATGGCGGAAAAATTACCCGTAATAGGAGAGTTACGCGCGGAGTTGCTGGAAAATCAACCCTTGCTTAAGTTTTATGCCGCTGAATCAGCACGTGCTGCGGCAAAACTGGATCAGGAACGCAGCCTACGCACTCCTCAGCCCACTCTCAAATGGAGCGCGGAGCGTCACCCTGATGTCAATCTCTGGCGCGTGGGCATCTCGATCCCATTGCCGCTATGGGACCGTCGCTCGGGACCAGTAGGTGAGGCACTCGCAAACCTGGATCGAGCCCAAGCCGATCATGAGCGCGCCCGCTTAAACCTGCTGGGCGAACTGGATCAGGCTTACGGTCGATATCAAATCGCCCAGCGCCAGTTGGACATCTTTGAAACGGGCCTCTTGCGCGACGCAGAATCGGCGGTAAAAGTGGCCGAAGCTGCCTATCGCTACGGCGAGCGCGGCATCCTCGATTATCTCGATGCGCAACGCGTGTTTCGAAGCACCCGCATGGATTACCTCAATGCCCGTTACGAATTGCAATTCGCGCTGATCGATATAGAACGACTGCGCGCTGCAGATGGAGAAACGAAATGAATTCACTAAAGCGATACTTCTTTCCGGCAATGCTTGCAGTTGCGCTACTCAGCGCCTGCCAGAAAAAGGGGGAGACCCCGACAGTTGCTATAGCAGAGGACCCTTCCATCATCAAGGCTTCGGACGATCTATTGAAGAGGCTAACTGTCCATGCCGTTGGCAAGAGTGAAATGGCCGAGACGCTACGTGTCCCAGCCCGCATCGAGGTCGACGAGCAGCGAGTCGCCCGCATAGGCGCAGCCGTCACCGGACGATTGACGGAGATTCATGCAGAACTTGGACAACGCGTCCATAGAGGCGATCTATTGGCGACATTGCACAGCGCCGAGTTGTCTTCGGCGCAACTATCCTACTTGAAGGCGCTATCTCAGGAAGGATTGCTGATGAGCGCAGTGAGCCGAGCCAAGTTGCTGTTTGAGTCTGATGTGATCAGCGCTGCCGAGTTGCAGAAACGCGAAAGCGAACTGCTACAGGCACAGGCAGAACGTCAAACCGCTCACGACCAGCTTACGGTATTGGGTATGACGGAGGGCGACCTGAACAAACTTGCACAAACTCGCTCGGCGCATTCGCTGTCTTCCGTCATCGCCACTCTCGACGGCGCGGTAATCGAACGCAAGGTGACGCCAGGGCAAGTGGTCCAGCCTGCCGATGCGCTGTTCACAATCGCCGATTTATCCCATGTCTGGCTGGTTGCCGAAATTCCGGAGCAACAGGCAGCGCAGGTCAAAACCGGCGAAGAAGCGCATGCCGAGATTCCGGCTCTGGCCAACCAGGCAATCACGGGAAAATTGATCTTCGTCTCCGATACCGTAAAGTCGGACACGCGCACCGTGACTGCACGCATGGATGTGGCCAATCCTGACGGCCAGCTCAAACCGGGCATGCTCGCCTCGATGCTGATACGCGGTGCGGCGCACAACAGGGTGATGGTGCCGACTATTGCCGTGGTGCGCGACAACGACCGCGACTATGTCTTCGTCCAGCTGGATGAACACCGCTTTCAGTTACGCCCCGTGAAGCTTGGCCAGGAAGGAATGGGCTACGCACCGGTACTGGAAGGCCTGAGTGGCGGGGAGATGATTGTCACCGAGGGCGCATTCCACCTCAACAATGAGCGCCGTCGCAAGGAACTCGAGGGATAAGACTGCGTCTTCCTGGAAACGACAATACGTTATAGAGGAAAAAATGCTTGAAATTCTGATACGTGCTGCACTAAAGCAGCGCCTGGTCCTGCTTGTGATAGCAGTGTGTTTGCTTCTGTTCGGGCTCAATGCCGCACGCAAGCTGTCGGTGGATGCCTTCCCGGACGTCACCAATGTGCAGGTGCAGATCGCTACCGTGGCGCAGGGAAAGTCACCCGAGGAAGTCGAACGTTTTGTGACCGTTCCGCTCGAGATGGCGATGACCGGCTTGCCGGGACTCGATGAGATGCGCTCGCTGAACAAGCCGGGACTGTCTTTGATCACACTGGTGTTTACCGATTCGACCGATGTGTACTTCGCACGCCAATTGGTGATGGAGCGGCTGATTGAGGTTTCGGGCCGTATGCCGCCGGAGGTTACGCCCACCCTGGGTCCGCTATCCACCGGGCTTGGCGAAGTGTATCAATACACACTCGAACTGCCGGATGACCGCAACAATGCTCTTTCCATCGACGAGCTCACCAGTCGCCGGATCGTTCAAGACTGGGTCGTGCGTCCCCTGCTGCGCGGCATCCCCGGTGTAGCAGAGATCAATTCCCAGGGAGGTTATATCAAGCAATACCAGGCGCTGGTGAATCCTGACCGGATGCGCCACTACAAGGTCACGCTGCAGGAAGTCTATCAGGCGCTGGCTCGCAACAACGCCAACTCCGGCGGAGGTGTACTGCCCCACTATGCCGAACAGTACCTGATCCGAGGTGTCGGGCTGATCAAGGGTGTAGACGACATTCGCAGCATCGTGCTTAAGGAGCAGGACGGCGTTCCTGTGCTCATACGAGATGTCGCCGAGGTCACCATCGACCACGAAGTGCGCTATGGCGCACTGCTGAAGAACGGGGTCACCGAATCGGTCGGCGGCGTTGTAATGATGATACGCGCCGGCAATGCAAAGGAAGTAGTCTCCCGCATCAAGGAGAGGGTCGACGAAATCAACAAGAAAGGCATGTTGCCGGATGGCCTGAAGATCGTCCCCTACTATGATCGGAGCGAGCTGGTCGACGCAGCGCTCGACACGGTGGTGAAGGTGCTGCTGGAGGGAGTTGTGCTGGTCGTCATCGTACTGTTCCTGTTTCTGGGCGATGTACGCTCGTCGCTGGTCGTCGTCGCATCCCTGATACTTACACCGCTGATCACGTTCATCGTGATGAATTACTTTGGCCTGTCTGCCAACCTGATGTCGCTGGGGGGGCTGGCAATTGCCACCGGCTTGATCGTAGACGGTGCGGTTGTCGTCGTTGAAAACTCATTCCAGCGGCTTGCAGAACATAAGGGGCGCGGAATGAGCCGGGTGCGCGTGGTTCTGGATGCAGCATCGGAGGTTGGCACACCGGTGACTTTCGGTGTATCGATCATCATCCTGGTGTTCTTGCCTCTGATGACTTTGCAAGGCATGGAAGGAAAGATGTTCGCGCCGTTGGCTTTCACGATCGCCATCGCGTTGTTTGTATCGCTGATCCTCTCGCTCACGCTCACTCCGGTACTGTGTTCCTACCTTCTGGTCGGGAAAGACGAACACGATACCCGCCTTGTCGCATTGGCAAGAAAACCCTATATCAGATTGCTCGACTGGGCACTGTCCAACGGCAAGAAGACAATCCTCGTTTCGCTTATCCTGTTCTTCTCAGCCATATTTTTACTGCCCTTCCTCGGCACGGCCTTCATTCCTGAAATGAAGGAGGGATCTATCGTGCCGGGCATCAATCGGGTACCGAACATCTCGCTCGAGGAATCGATCAAGCTGGAGATGGAGGCAATGCATATGGTCATGCAGGTCCCCGGCGTCAAGTCAGTAGTCTCGGGTGTAGGGCGCGGAGAAAGTCCAGCCGATTCACAGGGGCAGAACGAATCCACACCTATCGTCAGCCTCAAACCTCGTAATGAATGGCCGAAAGACTGGACTCAAGACGATATCGCCGCCAGCATCCGCGAAAAACTGATGACTCTGCCGGGCGTACAGATCGTCATGGCACAACCGATATCCGACCGGGTTGATGAGATGGTTACCGGCGTACGCTCTGACGTGGCGATCAAGCTTTTCGGCGACGATCTGCAAATATTGAAACAAAATGCGGAAGCAATAGCGAAGCTGGCCGCCTCCGTGAAAGGCGCACAGGATATGAAGGTCGAGAGGATTACAGGGCAACAATATCTGTCTGTCGAGATCGACCGACAAGCCATCGCCCGTCACGGCATCAACGTGTCGGACGTGCACGATTTTATCGAAGCCGCTATTGGAGGCCGGACGGCGACAGAAATATATGAGGGGGAACGTCGATTCGGAGCTGTCGTGCGTCTGCCGGAAGCGTTTCGCGGCGACGTTGCGGCCATCCGCAGCTTGCTCGTGAGCTCCCCCAATGGTGCGCTGGTAGCGCTGGAGAATCTGGCCTCCATTCGTGTCGCCGATGGACCTGCCCAGATCAGCCGGGAAGAAGGGAAACGGCGCATCGTGATCGGCGTGAATGTGAAGGATCGCGATCTGGGCAGTTTCGTCAGCGAGTTGCAGCAGACCGTAGATAGCAGGATCAAACTTCCTGACGGCTATTACCTCGAGTGGGGAGGACAATTCCAGAACATGGAACGCGCGATGGGGCATCTGAAGATTATCGTACCGGTGACGATAGCTGCGATATTTTTCCTGCTGTTCCTGCTGTTCGGGTCGGTGCGCTATGCCGCGCTGATCATTCTGGTATTGCCTTTCGCTTCGATAGGCGGGGTGATTGGGCTCTTTGTTGCCGGGGAGTATCTGTCCGTTCCGGCCTCGGTAGGGTTCATCGCACTCTGGGGGATCGCGGTATTGAACGGCGTCGTACTGGTATCCTACATCCGCAACCTGCGCAGCGAAGGAATGGGGCAGGCCGAAGCAGTGATAAAGGGCTGTCGACAACGTTTCCGCCCCGTGCTGATGACTGCGACGGTGGCAATGCTGGGATTGATTCCGATGCTGTTCGCTAGCGGTCCCGGTTCCGAAGTACAGCGCCCCTTGGCGATCGTCGTGATCGGGGGGCTAATCACCTCCACGCTACTGACGCTGGTCGTACTGCCAACGCTGTATAAATGGTTCGAAGAAAAGCCCATTGAAGCATAGGAGATCATCATGAAAGAAATCAAAGCCATCGTGCGTCCATCGCACCTTCACAAGATCCGCGATGCATTCCGCCAACTGCCGGGATTTCCCGGCATGAACGTTTCCTCCGTGGAAGGATGCAGTGCTCACCCTGGAGTTGAGAAACGGGACACGCTAAAGGAGGAACTGACGGACTTTACAAAGAAAATCCGCATCGAGATCGTCGCCCCCGACGAGATGCTCACAGACATCCTGTCCATTATTCATACCCAGGCCCATACCGGACAAATGGGTGACGGCGTGCTATGGGTCACGGAAGTGCAGGAGTTCCGTCGTTTATGCGCGCAGGCCAATTCTGACTGACCAGCCTGCGAGGTACGGCGGCTTCGCTTAAGCGATCTACCGTCATCGGTATGAGCACCCCATCTTGGGAAAGAGAATTGCCCATGGTCGCATTCGTGTCGCTTCAACCCACTGGAATCGGAATGCGCAGGCTGGGTAGCCGCAAGAAATTCGGCTGCGTTCCGAAGCTTGTTGATGGAAGGCGACTGATCCGAATGGAATACTGATGTGACTGCCTGTCACTGGCCGGAAACGGCCAGGTCTTCACGCATTACCTATCCCGCGCGTCGGCAGATTGATCTGCCTGGCAAAATCCAGCATGCGCCGGATCGGCAGAACGGCACGCGGAATGATGGCGGGATCGACATGGATCTCGTTGTTGCCGCGTTCCAGCGTTTCCGCCAGATTGATCAGGCCATTCATCGCCATCCACGGACAGTGGCTGCAACTGGTGCAGTTCGCTCCGACTCCGGCGGTGGGCGCTTCGAGAAAGACTTTGTCAGGGCACAGGGTTCGCATCTTGTGCAGGATGCCGTTGTCTGTGGCCACGATGAATTCCGTCGCGCCGGATCCTTGTGCTGCCTTGATCAATTGCGTGGTGGAACCGACTACATCCGCAAGTTTGATCACGGCACGCGGGGACTCCGGGTGCACCAGTACTTTGGCCTGCGGGTGCTGCATCTTCATCTCCGCGAGCTCTTTTGCCTTGTATTCGTCGTGCACGATGCACGATCCCTGCCACAGCAGCATGTCCGCACCGGTCTGTTCTTGCACGTAGCTGCCCAGGTGGCGATCCGGTGCCCACAATATCTTCTTGCCCTGCTCCTTCAGATGCTTGACCACCGGCATCGCAATCGAGCTTGTCACCATCCAGTCGGCACGGGCCTTGACCGCTGCGCTAGTGTTGGCATAAACCACCACGGTGCGGTCGGGATGGGCATCGCAGAAGGCGGTAAATTCGTCGGCAGGGCACCCCAGGTCCAGCGAACATTCCGCTTCGAGATCGGGCATCAGCACACGCTTCTCCGGATTGAGTATCTTCGCGGTCTCGCCCATGAAGCGCACGCCCGCAACGACAATGGTTTTAGCCGGATGCTGGTGGCCGAAGTTGGCCATGTCCAGGGAGTCCGAAACGATCCCGCCCGTCTGCTCCGCCAGATCCTGCAGGTCCGAATTGACATAGTAGTGCGACACCAGCACGGCATCTTGTTCCTTCAGCATGCGTTTGATGCGCGCGATCAACTCGGCTTTTTCGGCCGGCCCCGGTTCTCGCGGTTTCTTTGCCCACGCATGTGCCGTACTGCAGCTCGTTTGCGAGGCATCGGGATGATCGTAGGCGACGGAGATGATGTTTTCAGCCATGTTGGACACGTTCCGGTAGTTGCAGGATGGCCGCGCGGTTGCTCGGCGAGAAGACTTTGTCCGCCGCGACGTTCCAGGGCAACCACTGGTAGCTCAGGTGTTCGCGCGGCGAAAGTTGGACCGCGACTTGTTGCGGGAGTTGCAGACCGAACACATGCTCGGTGTTATGCGTTGTACCGGGAGGATAGCGATGCACCCACCGCGGATAGATCTCGTACACGTTCTGCTCCTGCCAGTCGGTGAGCACGTAGCGCGCTGCCTCCAGTCCGGTCTCTTCCTTCACTTCGCGTATCGCGGTCTCCCGCAAGGATTCTTCGTCATCGCGGCTGCCGGTCACCGATTGCCAGTAACCCGGAAAGTCGGCACGTTCCAGCAGCAGCACGTCGAGTGCCGAAGTATGGATGACAATCAGCGCCGAAATGGGTTGTTTGCAGGCGGGCATTATGCAATGAACACCCAGAACGCTTTGCCGTTGAGCTTCCAGAATGATATCGTGGCGTCGAGGATGTCACCCAGCACTGCCTCGCCGGACGGATCACCGTGTAGCAGCAATACATATCCGGATGCCGGGCACCAGGATAGATCGCCCAATGCGTCTGCCAACGCATCCCAATTGTGCCCGAACCAGTCTGGTGCCGCGATCGCGCGCGCCAACTCCGCCAGCACCTCGCCTTTGCCGCTGGCGTTCGCGATATCCGCCTCGAACACTATGAATCCGCCTTCCGTCGCACTGGCACGCAAATCCTCCGCCGGACAATTGAGGCGATATATCCCGGCCTCGCTCACGTCCTTCAACCTCCTGCACAAATCGCCCATGCTCACTCCCTGATACGACGGAAAGAACGGTAATGATCGTCGGTGTAATAGCACTCCGGCAGTGCGAATGGGTCGCTGCTCTGCAGCGGGGCTGCGCCAAGACCGCCCGGAGGGCGAGTGTCTGGCGGCGTGCCCTTTACGGGTGAACCCATCGGCCTACCCCTTGCGGGTACGATGCCGCAGACGATGCGCCGCGCACCCCGATTGCGCGCGCCCGGCGTCTTCACGGTGTACTCGTGGTAATAGCCCCGTTCCCGCTGCGGCAGCGCGCGCTCGTAGTTTCCGAACACCACGCCGTCGCGCGGATACGGGAACGGGCCGCCCTGCTCGATAAGCTGCAGAGTCGCCCGTGCTTCGGGCAGCAATTTCGCAACGGGGACGGTTAAGCTGGAAGCTGCATCATGCGAATGATGACTGCGCGCATGGGCGAGCGGCAAGCACAGCAGCAAGCCAACCAGCAGCCACCACCGTGCCCGAGTGGCTCGCAGCATCCCTATTCCTTGGGTGTCTCGGTCGCCGCCGGCTGGCGCAAGCGGATATGCAGTTCGCGCAACTGCTTCTCATCTACCGGAGACGGTGCCTGGGTCAGCAGGCACTGGGCGCGTTGCGTCTTGGGGAAGGCGATCACGTCGCGGATGGATTCGGAGCCGGTCATCATGGTGACGATGCGGTCGAGGCCGAAGGCCAGGCCGCCGTGCGGAGGGGCACCGTATTGCAGCGCATCCAGCAGGAAGCCGAACTTGAGTTGCGCTTCTTCCGCGCCGATGTTGAGTGCGCGGAACACCTTGCTCTGCACATCTTCCTTGTGGATACGCACAGAACCGCCGCCGATCTCGGAACCGTTCAGAGCGAGGTCATAGGCTTTCGCCAGACACTTGCCCGGATCGCTTTCCAGCAAGGCGAGATGCTCGTCCTTGGGTGCGGTGAACGGGTGGTGGCAAGCGTTCCAGCGCTTGGCTTCGTCATCGTACTCGAACATCGGGAAGTCCACCACCCACAGCGGCTCCCACGCCTTGCCGTTGGTATAGCCTTTCTCGTGGCCGATCTTGCTGCGCAAAGCACCCAGCGCGTCGTTGACGATCTTGGCCTTGTCGGCGCCGAAGAAGATGATGTCGCCATTTTGCGCGCCGGTGCGTTCGATGATGGTCTTCAGTGCAGCTTCGTTCAGATTCTTCACGATGGGCGATTGCAGGCCGGTCTCGTTCAGCTGCGTGACGTCGTTGACCTTGATATAGGCCAGTCCTTTCGCGCCGTAGATGCCGACGAACTTGGTGTATTCGTCGATCTCTCCGCGAGTGAACGCGCCACCGTTAGGCACGCGCAACGCCGCTACGCGGCCGTTCTCCGAGTTGGCTACGCCGGCGAACACCTTGAACGCGACATCCTTCACGGCGTCGGTCACCTCGGTGATCTCCAGCGTAACGCGCATGTCCGGCTTGTCGGAACCGAAACGGCCCATCGCCTCCGCATAGGTCATGCGCGGGAACGGGTTGGGCAACGCCACATTGAGCACTTCCTTGAACACGGTGCGGATCATCTCTTCCATCAATTCCATGATCTGCTCTTCCGTCAGGAAGGATGTCTCGATATCCACCTGGGTGAATTCGGGCTGGCGGTCGGCGCGCAGGTCTTCGTCGCGGAAACACTTGGTGATCTGGTAGTAACGGTCGAAGCCGGCCACCATCAGCAGTTGTTTGAACAACTGGGGCGACTGCGGCAACGCAAAGAACTCCCCGGCATGCACGCGCGACGGCACGAGGTAGTCACGGGCGCCTTCCGGGGTCGACTTGGTCAGCATCGGCGTCTCGATGTCGATGAAACCCTTGTCGTCGAGGAAGCGGCGGAACGCGCGCGCAGTCTTGTACCGCAGCATCAGGTTGTGCTGCATCTGCGGACGGCGCAGGTCGATCACGCGATGGGTCAGGCGCACGTTCTCGGACAGGTTCTCGTCGTCCAGCTGGAACGGTGGCGTGACGGAGACGTTCAGCACCTCGATCTCGTGGCAAAGTATTTCGATCTCGCCGCTCGGGATGTTCTTGTTGTCGGTGCCTTCCGGACGGCGGCGCACGCGGCCGGTGATCTTGAGCACGAATTCGTTGCGCACGGACTCGGCGACCTTGAACATGTCGGCGCGATCCGGATCGCACACCACTTGCGCCAGACCTTCGCGATCGCGCAGGTCGATGAAGATCACGCCGCCGTGGTCGCGGCGGCGATGTGCCCAGCCGCACAGTGTGACGGTCTGGCCGAGGTTAGAAACATTGAGTTGCCCGCAGTAATGAGTTCGCATAGATGATTCAGTTCAGATGGATCGAAAAAAACAAAAAAGGAAATTACCTGGTCGGCTCCGCCAGTCGTGCAGCCGCTTCGGGAGTGGTCACCACCCCCATAGAGATGATAGCCTTGAATGCCGCATCCACGTTGATATCCAGCTCGATAGTCTCGGATTTCTTTACGTAGAAGTAGAACCCGTTCACCGGACTGGGCGTGGTTGGCACGAAAACACCGACGTACTCGTCACCTGTCAGCACGCGCGTCACTTCCCCTGGCACGCTGGTCTGGAATGCCAATGACCATGACTGCGGATGCGGGTAGCGCACCAGCAATACCTTGCCGAACGCGCTGCCAGTTTCCGACAACAGAGTATCGCTGACTTGTTTGACGCTGTTGTAGATGGCGTTGACGAAAGGAATACGGCGCAGCAGGCCATCCCAATAGGTCAACAGACGCTGGCCGAAGACGTTGCGAACGAGCAGGCCGGTAGCCAATACGACCACTACGGTCAGAATGACCCCCAAGCCTGGAATATGGACGCCCAGCCATTGATCCGGATGCCAGTGCCTCGGCAACAACGTCAGCGTCAGGTCCAGGGTGCTGATGATGAGGTTCAGTACCCACAGGGTGATGCCTAACGGTACCCATACGAGCAAGCCGGTCAGCAGATATTTCTTCACGAGTGAGTGCCTGCCGCCGGACAGGCCGAGCAGCCCGATGGCTCGCACTGGGTGGCCGGCTTGTTCTTGAAGTCGGTGGCGTAATAGCCGCTACCCTTGAGCTGAAAACCGGCCGCGCTGATCTGCTTGGCGAAGGCTTCCTGGCCGCATTCAGGGCATTTGGTCAACGGTGCGTCGCTGATCTTCTGCATCACATCTTTTTGTGCGCCACAGCTGCTGCAACGATATTCATAGATGGGCATGTCCTGCTCCTGCATTTGAAAGGCGCGCATTATACCCCGTGCTCCCGTATTGGAAGAAGATGGTTAATCCGGGCTGTGCATCAACGATTCAGACTGGCATGCCCGTCTTCACACAAGGGCTGGAGGGAAGCAGGCACGACGACAGGAAGGCGGCTTGAGCCTTCAATGCTGCCCGAAAGATTGCGTGATGGGCTTGGGGCAGTCCGTCTATCCAGGCCAATGTTGCCAGATCATCTGACGATGCATGTGATATGCCCGTACGCTGCCCAATTTGCATCGGACTCGACCGTGATATGCAATGACCAGAACGAGCGTCTTGGTCCTACACCTGTGCGTGCGGGGTGGATGCTAATAGCGCCCGCTCCCGGCAAAAACAGCGTTCCCAGTCGACATCTCTTCGGCTGCATGGCTTTTCATGGAAAATAAGCCGTACGCCAGAATAAAAATAACCCCAAGTAAAACCGGTTTCATGCATCCTCCATTCGTTCGCCCCGAAATGACCGGAGTCGTCGTACGAAGCAATGCAACTGCTGTGCCAACTTGGAACTGCCTGACAGCAAAGGCCAGAATCTATGGCTTGACGAAATATTGGCGACGGGATGGCAAAGGTTGACGACAGACAGACAAATTACCTTATCAAATATATGGCTATATGCTCTTGTCTGACCACTTTCCAGGCGCGATCCCGTCCAGCGACCACTCGCCGATCGCATGGCGTATCAAGCGCAAGGTCGGATAGCCGACTGCGGCTGTCATGCGCCGAATCTGGCGGTTCCTGCCTTCGCGTATGGTGAGCTGCAGCCAGCGGGTGGGGATATCTTTACGGAAGCGAACCGGCGGATCGCGCGGCCACAGATCGGCAGGCTCATCCATCAGACTGACATCCGCCGGAAGCGTCAGCCCATCCTTGAGCTGTACACCGCCTCGCAAGCGCCGCAGAGCAGCCTCGTCCGGAATGCCCTCCACTTGCACCCAATAAGTCTTGGGCAGTTTGTGCCCCGGATCAGTGATGCGATGCTGCAGCTTGCCGTCGTCGGTGAGCAGCAGCAGCCCTTCGCTATCAGTATCCAAACGACCCGCGGGATAAAACCCCGGAGCGGCAATGTAATCCGCCAATGTCGAATGCAGACCGTCGCGGCTGAATTGGCAGATCACTCCATAAGGCTTGTTGAACAGCAAAATCTGGCTCATTTTCCTCCCCGGAACGGCAAGGTCATGTTTCAATAGAGAGCCGCAACGTTCCACCAGATCAACTGTAATAAGATAAAAAAGCCCGCCACTTTCGTGGCGGGCTTTTTTACAACTCAACCGGGCATTAACCCGCTTGAATGTTGGAGGCTTGCTTGCCCTTTGGTCCCTGTACAACTTCGAAAGTCACTTTCTGACCTTCTTTGAGAGACTTGAAGCCGCTCATGTTGATCGCGGAGAAATGCGCGAACAGATCTTCGCTGCCATCATCGGGAGTAATGAAACCGAAACCCTTTGCGTCGTTGAACCATTTAACAGTACCGTTTGCCATGCTTAACTTCCTTACAAAAAACAACGGGTGGAATCCCGTCAAATTGTTTGAATTCCAAGATCGCAAATGGGACCGCACATGGCAAAACCAGCACTAG
>DAIDAJ010000109.1 GCA_027310665.1 Sideroxydans sp.
CATGAAGCAGTGCAAGTCCAATCCTTGGGACGACTTCGCGCTCAACCACAAGAAGGGCGACAAAGTTAAGGGCGCGATCAAGTCCATCACCGACTTCGGCGTGTTCATCGGTCTGGAAGGCGGCATCGACGGTCTGGTGCACCTGTCCGACCTGTCCTGGTCCATCCCCGGCGAAGAAGCAGTGCGCAACTACAAGAAGGGCGACGAACTGGAAGCCTTGGTTCTTGCCATCGACGTCGAGCGCGAGCGCATCTCCCTGGGCGTGAAGCAACTGGAAGGTGATCCATTCGGCGGCTTCGTGTCTTCCGGACATGACAAGGGTGCAGTGGTTACCGGCGTGGTCAAGTCGCTGGATGCCAAGGGTGCCGTAGTGATGCTGGAAGGTGACGTTGAAGCCTACCTGAAGGCTTCCGAGGTTTCCGCCGACCGCGTGGAAGACATCCGCAACCACCTGAAGGAAGGCGATACCGTCAAGGCCGTCATCATCAACGTGGATCGCAAGAACCGCGGCATCAACCTGTCGATCAAGGCGCTGGACAAGGCCGACACGGCAGCTGCGATGCAGAAGTTCGCTGCGGAGAACACCAGTACTGCCGGCACGACCAATCTGGGTGCGCTGCTGAAGGCGAAACTGGATTCCAGCAAGGCTGAAGCTCAATAAGGAGGAGCGATGACACGTTCTGACCTTATCGCCAAGCTTGCGGAGCGTTACACACAGCTGCTCGGCAAAGATGCCGAGCTGGCTGTCAAAGTGATCCTGGACAGCATGTCGGCGACTTTGTCGCGCGGCGGCCGTATCGAGATTCGCGGTTTCGGCAGTTTCGCATTGAACTATCGTCCGCCGCGTTTGGGGCGTAACCCAAAGTCTGGCGACAAGGTCCAGGTTCCTGCCAAGTACGTGCCTCACTTTAAAGCAGGGAAGGAATTGCGCGAACGGGTGGATTATCTTTCTGCCTGACGCTGTTCTGAAATGATTCGATTGGCGGCCTGTCGCAAGATGTGCCGCCAATTTTTTATCTGTTCATGCTATCGTTGCGCACCGAATTGGAAGCGATAAAGTCATCATGCGATACTTGATCTGGTCACTGCGTGCCGTATTGTTCCTGCTGTTGCTGGGCTTTGCGGTGAAGAACGACCAACCCGTTGTACTCCGATATTTCTTCGGCTACGAATGGCAGACTTCCCTTGTCGTCGTGCTGCTGTGTTTTTTTGCGCTCGGTGTGGTGATCGGTCTCGTGGCCATGCTGGCCACGTTGCTTCGACAACGCCGCGAACTCTCTGTGGTTAAACGTGAACTGCAGTTGAAAAACAAATTGTCCGAGATCGATGCTCAGCGTTACCCAATACAACCTCCCGAGATATTGAACTGATGGATTTTGAACCCTGGATGTTGCTGGTGTTCCCCCTGTTTTTCGGCATGGGATGGTTGGCGGCGCGTATCGATATCAAGGAATTGATCACGGAATCCAGCGCCTTGCCCCGCTCGTATTTCCAGGGGCTGAACTTCCTCCTCAACGAACAGCAGGATCAGGCCATCGAGGCCTTCATCGAGGTGGTCAAGGTCGATCCGCAAACTGTCGAGCTGCACTTCGCGCTGGGAAGCCTGTTCCGCCGCCGCGGAGAAGTGGATCGGGCCATCCGCATGCACCTCAATCTGGTGGAGCGCGCCGATCTAAGCGAGGACAAGAAGCAGCAAGCCCTGTTCGAATTGGCACAGGACTATCTGAAAGCGGGGATTCTGGACAGGGCGGAAGACGCTTTCCACAGCCTGCATGGCACACCGTACGAGAAGGAAGCGCTGGATTTCCTGCTGGAGATATACCAGAAAGAAAAGGACTGGCTCAAGTCCATCGACATCAGTCAACGCCTGACTGCGCTGACCGGAGAACCCCACGGCAAAGAAGCGGCCTTCTTCTATTGCGAGCTTGCGGCAAGCGAACTGGCCGGAAAACAGACCGATGCTGCGGTGGTGCATCTGGAGCAGGCGCTCAGCGTCAACCCGCAGAGCGTGCGGGCCAGCATCATGCTGGGCGACATCGAGTTGGCGGCAGGCAATGTCTCGCGCGCTATCGATATATGGAAGCACGTCGAGCAACAGGACGCGCAATATTTGCCCCTGGTGGCAGAACACTTGCTGCAGGCCTATCGCCAGATCGGCGATGAAGCCGCCGGTGTGGCCTTGTTGCAGGTCTGGTTGCAAAAATATCCTTCGCTGGACCTGATGAACGTATTGTTCAGCGTCCTCGTGCAGCGCGACGGGGCGGAAGCGGCTTATCTCATGGTGCGCAACGAGTTGAAACGAAATCCGACGCTGCTGGGGTTGGATAAGTTGCTCGAAGCAAGATTGCTGGATATCGCCGGCGAACGCCGTGCCGACCTTGTGCTGGTGAAGGATCTTATTTTCCAGCGCACGCGAGGGCTAGCCATGTATCGCTGCAAGCATTGCGGTTTCAAGGCGCGCCAATTCTATTGGCATTGCCCGGCCTGTCACAGCTGGGAGAGTTACTCGCCGAAGAGAAGCGAGGAGAATGGGGTCGCAATATGAGCGATGCGAAAGTCATCGTTGCACTGGATTATTCACAGGCCGCACCCGCACTGGCTTTGGTAAAACGTCTCGAGCCGGAGTTGTGCCGCCTTAAAGTGGGCAAGGAATTGTTTACTGCCGCCGGGCCGCAATTGGTCGAAAAACTGCAGAAGCGCGGCTTCGATGTGTTCCTCGACCTGAAATTCCACGACATTCCCAACACCACCGCGCAGGCCTGCAAAGCGGCTGCGGCATTGGGGGTGTGGATGGTGAACGTGCATGCGCTGGGTGGCAAGCGCATGCTGGAAGCGGCGCGCGAAGCGCTGGAGAATGTCGAGCATCGACCAAAACTGATCGCTGTCACCATACTTACCAGCATGGCGCAAGAAGACCTGCACGGCATCGGCATCAACGCCAGTGCTGCGCAAATGGTGCCGCTTCTGGCCGGCCTGGCCCGCGACAGCGGCCTGGATGGCGTGGTGTGTTCCGCCCTCGAAGCGCCGATGCTGCGTCAGCAATATGGCAAGGATTTCTGCCTGGTCACGCCTGGCATCCGCCCGGCCAACGCGGCAGCGGACGATCAGTCGCGTATCATGACGCCGCGCTCGGCGCTGGAAAACGGTGCGAGCTACCTGGTCATCGGGCGCCCGATCACACAGGCACCCGATCCGTCGCAGGCATTGCGGGACATTTTGGATGAGATAGGAGATATGGCATGAAGCTGCCGTCTTTCGGTAAGGCGCGCATATTGGTGGTCGGCGATGTGATGCTGGACCGCTACTGGTTCGGCGACGTGACACGTATCTCGCCCGAAGCGCCGGTACCGGTGCTGAAAGTGAACCGTGTGGAAGAGCGCCCCGGCGGCGCAGCCAATGTGGCGCGCAACATCGCATCGCTGGGCGCGCATTGCACGCTGCTGTCCGTAGTGGGCGCAGACGAGGCAGGAGATTGCCTGCAGCGATTGCTCACCGAGCAGGGCGGGGTCGAGGCAATGCTGCATCGCGACACCAGTATTTCCACCATCGTGAAGCTGCGTGCCATCGCCCGGCAGCAGCAATTGCTGCGCATCGACTTCGAAACGCCGCCCAGCCACGAGGTGCTGAATGCGAAGCTGGCGGATTTCCACAGCAAGCTGCCCCTGGCCGATGTGGTGATCCTGTCGGATTACGGCAAGGGCGGACTCGCGCATATCGCCGTGATGATCCAGTCGGCGCGCGCTGCCGGCAAACCGGTGCTCGTCGACCCCAAGGGAGACGACTATGCACGTTACCGGGGGGCAACCCTACTGACGCCGAACCGCAGCGAGTTCAGGGAAGTGGCCGGAAACTGGAAGAGCGAAGACGAGCTGAGCGCGAAGGCTCAAAAGCTGCGTAAGGAATTGAACCTGGACGCACTGCTGGTCACGCGCAGCGAGGAAGGCATGTCGCTGTTCCGCGAGCAGGACGTGTTGCACGAGCCGACTCATGCGCGCGAAGTGTTCGACGTCAGCGGTGCGGGCGATACCGTCATCGCCACGCTGGCGGTGATGCTGGCGAGCGGGGCCGATATGCCAGATGCCGTGCGCATCGCGAACCGTGCGGCAGGCGTTGTGGTGGGCAAGCTGGGCACGGCCGTTGTGTCGCGCGAAGAAATACTGCAGGATATGAAGAACTAGGATACGGGATTCAGGATACGGGATTCAGGAGAATCAGCGGCACTGTATTTACTGAATCCTGTATCCAAATTAAGGAGAAACACATGTACTACGTAGTCACAGGCGCCGCTGGATTCATCGGTTCCAACCTGGTCAAGGCGCTGAACGAGCGCGGCGAGAACAACATCATCGCTGTCGATAACTTGGGGAACAATTCCGACAAGTTCAGGAATCTTGCCGATTGCGAAATCGCCGATTACCTGGACAAGGAAGACTTCGTCGGCCTGCTGCAAGACGGATCCTTTGACGGAACCATTGCGGCGGTGTTGCATGAAGGCGCCTGCTCCGACACCATGGAACTCAACGGCCGCTACATGATGGAGAACAACTACCGCTATTCCCTGGAAGTGCTGAACCACTGCCAGAACGAGGACGTTCCGTTTCTGTATGCCTCATCCGCTTCCGTGTATGGCGGCGGCGGAGTATTCAAGGAGAGTCGGGAATACGAATCCCCGCTCAACGTCTATGCCTACTCCAAATTCCTGTTCGACCAGGTCGTGCGCCGCCGCTGGCAGCACCGCACATCCCAGATCGCCGGATTTCGTTACTTCAACGTGTATGGCCAGCGTGAACAGCACAAGGGGCGCATGGCGTCGGTGGCTTATCACTTCTTCAACCAATACCGTGCAGAAGGATTCGTGAAACTGTTCGAAGGCTGCGACGGTTATGTGAACGGCGGACAGTTGCGCGATTTCGTCTCGGTGGAGGATGTGGTCAAGGTCAACATGTTCTTTCTCGACCACCCCGGCAAATCCGGCATTTTCAATCTCGGCACGGGCAATGCGCAGAGCTTCAACGACGTGGCGGTGGCGGTTATCAACACATTGCGAGCAGAGAACAATGAAGCCGCGCTGACACTGGAGCAGATGCTCCAGCAGCAACTCATTCGTTACATTCCCTTTCCGGACGCTTTGCGCGGCAAGTATCAAAGCTACACACAGGCGGACATCTCCAGCCTGCGCGGAATCGGGTACGTGCAACCTTTCCTGACCGTAGAACAAGGTACGGAACGCTATGTGAAGCAACTCTTGAAGCAGTCGGCCTGATCGGCCAAACTTTGTATGGCCTGAAGTATTTTTCGTTTACTTGAAAATGGAGAAAAGCATGAAGAAGATTCTGTCATTACTGGTTTTGTTCTTTGCATTTGCCAACATGGCATTCGCGGCGGTCAACCTGAATACGGCAACCAAGGAAGAACTGGATTCGGTCAAGGGCATAGGTCCGGCCAAAGCTCAGGCGATCATCGACTACCGCAACAAGAACGGTTCATTCAAGAGCGTGGATGATCTGAAGAACGTCAAAGGATTTGGCGACAAGACGGTGGCAAAGATGCGCTCTGAACTTTCAGTGAGCGGCGCGACGACAGTGAGCAAGGAAGAAAAGCCTGCGAAGTCTGACGACAAGATGACCAAGGATGACAAGAAAGCCGACAAGAAGGCCGGCAAGAAAGCTGTAAAGGAAACCAAGGCGGCCGAAGCCGGCGAAGACAAGAAAGCTGATACAAAGGCTGCCAAGGAAACCAAGGATTCCACAACAAAGGACGGCAAGAAATCCGATAAGAAAGCCGACAAGAAAGCGGCTGCAGAAGCCAAAAAGGCCGAAAAGGCAGCCAAGAAGGCAAAAAAGAAGGCAGACAAGGAAGCCAAGGAAGCCGATAAGAAGTAAGCGACAGGCTGCCGTATCTCAAGGCGACCCGTTCGGTGAAGAGCCGGGCGGGTTTGTTTATTTTTGCATACCCTATCAGGGCTCCCGCGTAGCCGCTCGGATCCGGGCGTCGTGCCATGCCGTACATCGCAAATGTTCCGGGGCGGTCGCTTGTACCCCGGATGCATTCATTCCGGGCAACGGACCCGAACGTTTTTTTTTTGAGCGATTTCCAGTGCGCGCCGCGATTTTTTGTATCTCCTTTTGTACAAAGATGAAATTATGTCGATACAACCCAAGGCGACTATGGGAGCATCCTGTCGGACAGTTCTGTTGCTAAAATCCAGCACGTAAAATCTGCACGATCATCAGGCTGAACAGACAGGGAATACCCTGTTTACTATAAACGCATCACGGATATGGATCCTATGGTCTCAGTTCTAATTGTTGATGATGATGAACAAATCCGCCAGCTCTTGCGGGAATACCTGGCGGGATTTGGCATGACCGTCACGGGTGTGACCGACGGCGTTGCGATGGAAGAGGCTCTGGAAAAAAGTCCTTTCGATCTGGTCATTCTCGATCTGATGCTCCCCGGAGAAGATGGGCTGACGCTGTGCCGCAACTTGCGCGTCAAATCGGACATCCCGATATTGATGCTGACCGCGCGCGGCGAGGCGATGGACCGGGTTGTCGGGCTTGAAGTGGGGGCTGACGATTACATCGTGAAGCCGTTCGAGCCGCGCGAACTGGTGGCCCGCATACAGTCGATACTGCGCCGGTCGCGCGCAGGACGGGAAAGTCCGAGGGGGAAAAAGGAGGCGGAGTTCATGGGGTGGCGGCTGGATCTGATCCTGCGCCAGCTTGTCTCTCCCGAGCAGATCGTGATTCCGCTGTCCAATGCAGAATTCCGTTTGCTTGCCGTGCTGGTCGAGCATCCCAACCGGGTGCTGACCAGGGAATTCCTGCTCGACGAGGCAAGGGGCAGGGGCATGGAGCTTTTTGACCGCAGCATCGATATCCTGATTTCCCGGGTGAGACAGAAGCTCAACGATGATCCCCGCACGCCGTCACTGATCAAGACTGTCCGGGGCGAAGGCTACTTGTTCGACACGAAGGAGTCCCGGTGAAATCTGTCATTCCGGACTCGCTGTTTGTACGGCTTTTTCTGCTCCTGTTCGTCATCCTTTCCGTCAGTATTTTTGCCGGCAGGGAAATTTTCATCATGATGGGGCTGGAACATGCTGTTCCTTCCGCGCATCGGGACCCCTTCAGGTTGTATGTCATTCTTGCCATCAGGCTGGGTGCAGTCGCATTGACGGCCTGGGTTGCAGCCCGCTGGCTCTCATCGCCCATCAAGCGCATGGCAAATGCGGCAGAGGAGCTGGGCAAGAACCTGAACAGTCCGAACATCGAAGAGACATCCGGTCCTTGCGAAGTCAGGCAGGCGTCGAAGGTGTTCAATCAGATGAAGACGCGCATCAATCTGCAGATGGAGGAACGCAACCGGTTCCTGGCTGCCGTTTCGCACGACCTGCGTACGCCACTGACACGCCTCAAATTAAAGGCTGAAAAGATAGATCAGCAAAAGTTGCAGGCCGATATTCAGGAAGACATCAATGAGATGGCAAGCATCATCGATACGACACTGGACTATCTGCGCGGCGACGAGAGGCCGGAAACGGAATGCATGCTTGATATCGGAGCGCTGGTACATTCGATGGTGGAGGATGCGGAGGAATGCGGAGAGTCGGTCACGGTGTCGGGCAACGCCAGTCCGATCAAACTGCAGCCGCTCGCCATTCGCCGCTGCCTGGGCAATCTGATCGACAATGCCCTGCGTTACGGCGGAAACGCCAGCATTGTTCTTGGGGAGACCGATAGCACGGTCGTGATCACTATTCAGGACTCCGGCCCCGGTATTCCCGACGATCAACTGGAATCGGTCTTTGCCCCTTTCTATCGTCTGGACACCTCCCGCAACCGGAATCACGGCGGTGTCGGTCTTGGCCTTTCCATCGCGAGAGACATGGCCAGGAAGCAGGGAGGCGACATTGCTTTGAAAAACGCGCAGGGCGGCGGCCTGATCGCCACCCTGAGTTTGCCGAAACATCATTGATGATCGCGGTTCTTAGGAAGTTCCATATCAAAAGTCTGGCCAATCTGAAATATTCCCCATACTTGATCAGTATTAGTTCATGTCTGATCTCATAGTCTAACTTCAAAAAATTTCCATGGAATTGTTGAAATATCCATGGAAGTCCTTCTCCCTGATCGCTTGCCCATGGGGTGACGAATTGGTGTCATACCGCACATACATCCCTTCTAACTTGGCGGACACTGAAGGCTCATGAAAAAAATATTGTGCCTCCATATGTAATTCAATAGTGGGCGGTGGAGATGTCGCGCCAATGATATATACCGCTGACACATATAGACAGGCAACCTCATGGCATTCGAATTCAAAGATGGGTAAACACATGAAGGAAAGACCTGTCTCATACAGTCGATTTTTCAGTTTGACTTTGCTCTCTGGTATCGCAGGTTTGGCCAGTGTCGTTGCCATACTGGTGACAAGCCTTGCCAACGAATACCGGGAGGCGGACAAGAATGTCCGGACCGAAGTGGAAAATATCTCACGGTTGCTGGAGGATCACACACTGGGAGATATCGAAAAAGTTGACCTGATGTTGCGCGACTTGCAGGGGCATATACGCCCCGGCGATATGCGGCTGACACGCAATTCAGGCAGTCTGCGTGCAACAGATCTGCATGCGTTGCTTAAATCCCACCTTGAAACCGTGCCGGAAGTCAGCGTATTGAACCTCACCAATGCAAAAGGCGAGCACATCCACAGTTCTGTTTCCCCGTTGCCGCATATCGATATTTCAGACCGTTCCCATTTCATTCGCCAGAGAGATAATCCGAACGAGGGGTTGGTGATTTCTCCTCCTCTCGTTTCGCGCACGACCGGTAAATGGACATTGGCTCTGACACGGCGGCTGAATTTCGAGGATGGCAGTTTTGCGGGTGTCGCAGTTGCGATGATGGATATGGAGCACTTCCAGAATCTTTTCCATTCCCTTGATCTGGGACCACATGGGTCGGTGGCGCTGTATGACAAAGAGTTTCATCTTGCCGCCCGATTTCCGCCGAGCGAAAAAGATGTCGGTAAAACAATCCATAGACTCACTGTCCAAAATTATCTGGACAAGGGTTTGAAGCAGGGTATTTATCACGCCAAATCATCTGTGGATGGCATCGATCGCATATACAGCTTCCGGCAGGTAAGGGATCTGCCGCTGCTCGTTAGCGTGGGCATTGCCGAGGAGGACTATCTGGCCACTTGGTATCGCCATATCTGGCAATACAGCCTTGGAGCGATCATTTTTAGTCTGGTGGTGATCGTTTTCTGGTTGCGGCAGCGGCGAGTAGAGGAAGCGCTCCGCCAGGACGAGGAAAGATTTCGCCATATGCTGGAGACCAGCCCGATTGCCGTGCGTATCGCCAGTTCGGCGGGTCGAAAGGTGCTTTTTTCCAATCGACGCTATGCCGAACTGATCGAATCTCCCCCGGATCAGATCGCAGGAGTTGAGCCCAGACTCTATTACTCGCATCCACAGGATTTCGACGATGTTCTGCAGAGCCTGTCCCGAAATGAAAGCATCACCAATAAGCAGGTGGAACTGCTCATTCCGGGAGGCAAGTTGAAATGGACGCTCGCGTCCTACAGTAACGTGAAATACGGGAACGACTCAGCCATTCTGGGTTGGTTTTACGATATCACCGAGCGGAAGGCGGCAGAAGATGCCATGCACAAATCGAATATCGAGCTCAGCCTCTTCCGAAAATTGCTCGATAACTCCAATGATGCCATTGAAGTATTAGAACCCGGCACAATGCGTTTTTTGGATATGAACGAAACCGAATGCCGCGAATTGGGGTACAGCCGGGAAGAGCTGCTCTCGATGTGCGTTTACGACGTAGATATCGGATTCACACTGGACACTGCCCAACTGATTGAGCAGCAGGTTCGGCAAACCGGCAGCGTTCGTTTCGATAGCATACACCGGCGCAAAGACGGCTCGACGTTCCCCGTGGAAATCAGCGTGAAATTGATTGAAGTCGACAAGCCCTATCTGCTGAGCATCGCGCGCGACATCACCGAGCGCAAGCGACTGGAACTGGAAAAGGAGCAGTATTTCAAGTTCTTCAATCTTTCAATCAACCCGATGTGTATTGCTGATCCGTACGGCTGTTTCAAGCAGGTAAATCCGGCTTTCGTAAAGCTGACCGGTTATTCCGAGAATGAGCTTATAGCAAAGCCGTTCCTCGATTTTGTTCTGCAGGAGGATAGGCAAAAGACTGCGGATGAGATGAAGCTGCAGGTAGGCGTTCGGCCAACAATGCAGTTCGATAACCGCTACAGATGCAAAGACGGCAAAGTGATCCATTTGTCGTGGATGGCTTACTACGACAGGAATGATGACATCACCTATGCCACAGCGATTGACATCACCGAACGCAGGAAGGTGGAGGCTGAACTGCGCATCGCCGCGACCGCCTTCGAATCCCAGGAAGGCATGCAGATCAGCGACGCGCAGAACACGATCCTTCGCGTAAACAATGCTTTCACCGAGATCACTGGATATAACGCAGCAGATGCTATTGGCAAAAACCCGCGCTTTCTTGATTCGGGCAAACACGATGCGGCTTTTTTCGCCGCGGTACGGGAGTGTATCGACAGTACCGGCACTTGGGATGGCGAAATCAAATACAAACGAAAAAATGGAGAAATATTTCCGGCGTATATCAATATCACCTCGGTAAAGGATAACAATGGCACAATTGCCAATTATGTCACCACGTTCACCGATATTTCGATAAAAAGTGAAGCGGCAGAAAAGATCAAGAACCTGGCCTTCTATGATCCCCTTACCAACCTGCCCAACCGCCGACTTCTGATCGACCGGCTCCATCAGGCATTCGCTTCCAGCGCGCGCAGCAGCCTGGAAGGAGCAGTGCTCTTCATCGACCTGGACAACTTCAAGGACATCAACGACACCCTCGGTCATGACATCGGGGACTTGCTGCTACAACAAACGGCGCAGCGCCTGAAGTCCTGCATACGCGAAGGCGACACCGTGGCGCGTCTGGGTGGTGACGAGTTCGTGGTGATGCTGGAAGAGTTGAGCGAGCAACCGATTGAAGCTGCAACACAGACCAAAGCTGTCGGCGACAAGATTCTTGCCGTGCTCAACCAGCCTTACCAGCTTGCCACGCACGAATACCGCTCTACCTCGAGTATCGGCGCAACCCTTTTCAGCGATCACCACCAGTCCAGCGAGGAGCTGCTTAAACGCGCCGACATCGCCATGTACCATGCCAAGAAATCAGGCCGCAACGTTATGAGATTCTTTAACCAGAAGATGCAGGATGTCATTAACGCTCGCACGGCGCTCGAAAGCGAATTGCGCAAAGCGCTTGAAAACGGGCAATTCCGGTTGTATTACCAGATTCAGGTGGACAGTTCTGACCATCCGTTCGGTGCAGAGGCATTGATACGCTGGGTACACCCAGAGCGCGGGCTAATATCGCCTGACCAATTCATTCAGCATGCGGAAGAAACGGGACTGATCCTGCCCATCGGCCAGTGGGTACTGGAGACTGCTTGCATTCAGCTCAAGGCCTGGGAGCAAGATGCGCTTACCCGCGATCTTGTCCTGTCAGTGAATGTCAGTGCCAGGCAATTTCACCAGATGGACTTCGTCGCCCAGGTGCGAGCCACCGTTAGCCGCCACGCAATCATTCCGGCACGGCTGAAGCTGGAGCTCACTGAAAGTATGTTGCTTGAAAAAGTCGAAGAGATCATTGCAAACATGAATGCATTAAAAACGATGGGTATCCGATTCTCGTTGGATGACTTCGGCACCGGCTATTCATCCCTGCAGTACCTCAAACAGCTGCCACTCAACCAACTCAAAATCGATCAGTCATTTGTACGCGACATAGCCACCAACGATAGCGATAAAGCGATTGTGCGCACCATTATCGCCATGGCTAACAGTTTCAAGCTGGATGTTATTGCCGAAGGGGTAGAGACTGAAGAGCAACAACAAGTTCTCATGGGCAAGGGCTGTACCCACTATCAGGGGTATCTTTTTGGAAAGCCGCTACCCCTTGAGCAGTTTGAGGCTTTGCTGAAGCTGGGTACTCTGAAATAGTTACTTTTTTCCCCTTCACGAGCGTCATTAATGATCGGGATTTTCATGAAGCTCAGTATCGGAAGACTTTTCCGGCCGCTTGGCACCATCTCCTGAACCAGCAGGCTGCGCCTCGTCTTCCCAGCCTCCGCCCAAGGCCTGGATCAATGCCACGTTAGCCGTGAGCTGCTGTCCCGCGATCAGCAGATTCTGGTTGTTCGCCGTATAGGCGGTGGTCTGGGCAGTGATCACATTCAGGTAGGACACGGTGCCGGATTTGTACTGGTTGGTTGCAAGACGCAGCGATTCTTCCGCCGCCGCGACAGCGTCCTGCTGCAATTTCGCTTCTTCGAAGAGCGCGCTCAGCGCGGCGAGCTGATCCTCGACTTGCTGAAACGCCTGCAGGCTGAGCTGTCGGTATTGCGCGACCGCCTGCTGGTATGCATTCTCGCTCTGCGCGACTTGAGCCCTGCGCAAGCCGCCTTCGAACAGGGTTTCCGCCAATGACGGTCCGACCGACCAGAAGGCGTTCGGCGCCGAGATCAGGTTGGAAAAAGTGGAAGAGCTGGTCCAGCCGCGTTGCGCCGAGAGTGTCAGGCTGGGGAAGTAGGCCGATTTGGCCACACCGATCAACGCGTTGGCTGCTGCCACCTGCCGCTCGGAGGCCCCCAGGTCGGGGCGCCGCAGCAGCAATTGTGACGGCAGTCCTGCGGGTATGGCCTGGGGCGGCGGCAGGCTCGGCATGGGCGGCAGGCTGAAGTTGGCCGGCGCTTCTCCGACGAGTACGGCGATCGCGTGTTCCAGTTGCGGGCGTTGCACGTTGAAAGAGGCGAGCTGTACCCGTGCGTTGGCCAATTGCGACTGCGCCTGGGCAACGTCGGCCTTGGTGGCTACGCCCGCAACGTAACGGTTCTGGGTCAGCTGCAGGAATTTCTCGTAAGCCGACACGGTGCTTTGCGCCAGCGCCATCTGGCTGTCGACCTGGCGTATCTGGAAATAGGTTTGCGCCAGCGTGGTCTGCAGGCTGAGCTGTGCAGCCAGGAGATTGTCATGGCTGGCCTCGGCATTGGCCTCGTTACTTTCGACCTGGCGACGCACCTTGCCCCAGAAGTCGGGCACCCAGCTGGCGCTGAAAGCCACGGATTTGCCTTCCACGACAGTGGAGGGGCCGGTTGTGCCTACCGTGGTAGCGGTGCCTCCGCCGAAGGATGTACGGGTAGAGGAAACTGCCACGCCTACCGTGGGATATTCGGCCGCACGCGCCACATCGGTGAGCGCCAGCGCTTGCTGATAGGCGTAATACGAAGCGCGCAGGCTTTGGTTGGCCTGGACCACTTTCGGTTCCAGCGCATTCAGCGTCTCGTCGCCGAAGATCGTCCACCACGCGCCCTGTGCCGACACCGCGTGCGGCGCGGCCTGCACCCATCCCTTGTTTTCCTTGAACTGGGCCGGAGATTCCACTTTGGGCCGTTCGTAATCCGGGCCGACCGCGCAGGCCGACAGCAGCAGGCCGACGCCGAGGATGAGCGCTTGCCGTGATTCAAGCAGGTTGATCGCCGGTCGCCATTGGGATGAATGGAGGGGGAATATCTTGAGCGGACTCATGCCGGGTTCCTGTACTGGTTAGTGTTGTGCTGCATGACGATTGCGGCGCGCCCAGCGGCGGCGGCTCCAGTGGCGAAACTTGTCGAGTTGCAGGTAGATCACCGGGGTAGT
Organism: Sideroxydans sp.; assembly: GCA_027310665.1. GTDB lineage: Bacteria > Pseudomonadota > Gammaproteobacteria > Burkholderiales > Gallionellaceae > Sideroxyarcus. The sequence continues at coordinate 13,781 of DAIDAJ010000109.1, forward strand.
GTACAGCGTGATCAGCTGGCTGACGATCAGCCCGCCGGCGATCGAGATGCCCAGCGGCTGGCGCAGTTCCGCGCCGTTGCCGCTGATCAGGGCCAGCGGCAACGCGGTGAACAGGGCGGCGGGCGTGGTCATCAGGATAGGGCGCAGGCGCAGCAGGCACGCTTCGTGGATGGCATCGCGCGGGCTCGCCCCCGTCTCGCGCTCTATCTGCAGCGCAAAATCCACCATCAGAATGGCGTTCTTCTTGACGATGCCGATCAGCAGGAACACCCCGATCAGCGCGATGATGGAGAAATCGGTATGGAACAGCATCAGCGCCATGACCGCGCCTACCCCGGCCGAAGGCAAGGTCGACAGGATCGTCAACGGATGGATGGTGCTTTCATACAGCATCCCCAGCACGATATAGATGACGAGTAGCGCGGTCAGGATGAACAGGGGCTGGTTGCTGAGCGTGTCCTGGAACAGTTTTGCCGTACCCTGGAAGCCGCCCTGGATCGTGCCGGGCAGGCCGATCTTGGCCATCTCCACCGCGATGGCCTGCTGCGCCTGGCCGAGCGAGGCTCCCGGGGCAAGATTGAACGAGATCGTCGACGCGGCGAACAATCCCTGGTGGTTGACCTGCAGCGGTGTGGTGTCCGGTTCGTAATGAGCCAGCGCCCCCAGCGGGACGGGCTGGCCGGCGGCGCTGATCAGGTAGATGTCATTCAGCGCATCCGGGCGCTGCTGGTATTTCGCATCGGCTTCCATCACGACGTAGTACTGATTCAGCGGCGCATAAATGGTCGAGACCAGGCGCTGGCCGAAAGCATCGTTGAGCGTTTGGTCGATGGTGCTCACCGGAATTCCGTATTGGGCCGCCGCGTCGCGGTTGATTACCAGTTCGATCTGCAACCCCTTGCTCTGCTGGTCGGTGTTCACCTCGGTCAGGATGGGGATGCGATTGAAGGCGGCCAGCACCCGCGGCTCCCATTCGCGCAGCTCGTTCAGGTCGCTGGTTTGCAGCGTGTACTGGTACAGCGCCGGCGAAGGACGGCCTCCCGCCCGTATGTCCTGCACGGGGGCCATGAACACCTGTGCCCCCGATATGTCGCCCAGCTTGTGTCGCAATCGTCCGATCACCGCGGTCGCATCCGGGCGCTTGTTGTAGGGTGCCAGGGTGATGAAGATGAAGCCGCCGTTGGTGCTCCCCCCGCCGGTGAAAGCCACGACGTTCTCGATCGCCGGATCGTGCCTGATGATCTCGACGATGCGCTGGAGTTTTTGCGACATGGCCTGGAACGAGATCGCCTGGTCGGCCTGGATGGTGCCGATCATGACGCCGGTGTCCTGCGTGGGAAAGAAGCCCTTGGGCACGATCTTGTACAGATAGACGTTCAGCGCGATCGTGCCGAAAAACACCACCAGCATCACGCGGTGGTGTTTCAGCGCCCAGGTCAGGCTGCGGTCGTAACCGTGCAGCAACCTTGCATAACCGCGCTCTCCCCATGCCGCGATGCGCCCCGGCTTGTATCCGGCGCGTTGCTTCAGGAAGCGGGAGGCCAGCATTGGGGTCAGCGTGAGCGAGACCAGCAGCGAGATGAAGATCGCGATGGACAGCGTTGCCGCGAATTCGCGGAACAGGCGGCCGATGATGCCACCCATGAGCAGCACGGGCAGGAACACCGCCGCCAGCGACAGCGTCATCGACACCACCGTGAAGCCGACTTCGCGCGCACCGCGCAGCGCCGCCTGCATCGGCGGGACGCCTTCCTCGACGTGGCGCATGATGTTCTCCAGCACCACCACGGCATCGTCGACCACGAAACCGGTGGCGACGATCAGCGCCATCAGCGACAGATTGTCCAGGCTGTAATTCATCAGGTACATCACGGCGAAGGTGCCGACCAGCGAGATGGGCACGGCGATGGCCGGGATCAGCGTGGCGCGCCAGTCACGCAGGAAAACGAACACCACCATCGCGACCAGTATCACCGACAGGATCAGCGTGCTTTCGGAATCGTGCAGCGAGGCACGTATGGTGATGGTGCGGTCCGACATCATGTGCACCTCGACCGCCTTAGGCATCGAGGCCTCGAACTCCGGAAGTGCAGCCTTGATCGACTCGACCGCATCAATGATGTTGGCGCCCGGCTGGCGGAAAATGATCAATTGTATCGAAGGCTCGCCGTTGGCCATCCCCATGTTGCGCACGTTCTGGCTGTCGATGCTGACATGCGCAACCTGGTCGAGCCGCACCGGTATGCCGTTGCGATAGGCCACGATCACGCGGTCGTATTGTTCGGGGAGCGAAAGCTGGTCGTTGGCCTGTATCTGCCAGCGATGCAGCGCGTCCTCGACCGCGCCCTTGGGGGCATTGACGTTGGCGGTGGCGATAGCCTGCCGGACCTGTTCCATGCTCAAGCGCATATTGTTGAGCTGGTCCACGTCCAGGTCGACGCGCACGGAGGGTAGCGCTCCACCCCCCACGTTCACGAGCCCGATCCCGGGCAACTGCGAGATCTTCTGCGCCAGTATGGTCGAAGCGGCATCGTAAAGCTGGCTTCGCGACATGCTTTTCGAGGTCAGCGACAGGATCATGATCGGCGCATCGGCAGGATTCACCTTGCGGTAGGTTGGATTGCCCGGCATGCCGCTGGGCAGCATGGGCTGCGCCGTATTGATGGCGGCCTGCACTTCGCGCGCCGCATCGTTGATGCCCTTCGACAGGTCGAACTGTATGGTGATGCTGGTCGAGCCCAGCGAGCTCGACGAGGTCATTTCGGTGATGCCGGCGATGCGTCCGAGCGCGCGCTCCAGCGGCGTCGCCACGGTTGCCGCCATCACGTCGGGGCTCGCGCCGGGCAGGTTGGCATACACGTTGATGGTGGGAAAATCCACCTGTGGCAGTGGCGACACCGGCAGCAGCTTGAAAGCGATGGCCCCGAGCAGGACCACCGCCACCGCCAGCAGCGTCGTCCCTACGGGGCGGCGGATGAATATGGCGGAGAAGTTCACGGCTTGGTCTCTTGTGCGGAGGCCGCGCCGCTGAAGCGCGCCTTCCACCGGGTGGCCAGCCGGTCGAATGCCAGGTAGATGACCGGTGTGGTGAACAGCGTGAGCAGTTGCGACAGCAACAGTCCGCCGACCAGCGTGATGCCCAGAGGCTGGCGCAGTTCCGCGCCCATGCCGCCGCCGACGATCAGCGGTATCGCGCCGAACAGCGCGGCGAACGTGGTCATCAGGATCGGCCGGAGCCGCAACTGCGCCGCCTGCAGGATGGCTTGGTCAGGAGGCAGCCCCTGCTGGCGCTGGGCATCCAGCGCGAAGTCCACCATCATGATGGCGTTCTTCTGCACGATGCCGATCAGCAGGATGATGCCGATGATCGCGATCACCGTCAGGCTGTTGCCCGTCAGCATCAGCGCCAGCAGTGCGCCGATGCCGGCCGACGGCAGGGTGGAGAGGATGGTGACGGGATGCACGAAGCTTTCGTACAGCACGCCGAGCACAATGTACATGGTCGCCACGGCCGCCAGCAGCAGCCAGAGCTGGTTGCTGAGCGCCGCTTCGAAAGCCGCCGCCGTGCCTTGCAACTTCAATGGCACCGAGGCGGGCAGATTCAGTTGTTGCTGCGCTTCGCGTATCGCCTGCACGGCCGCACCGATCGAGACGCCGTGCGCCAGGTCGAACGAGATCATCGCGGCGGGGAACTGGCCGAGATGGCCGATCTCCAGCGGCCCCGTTCTCTGGCTGATGCGCACGATCTGCGACAGCGGTACGGCTTGTCCGCTGCTCGACAGCAGGTAGATATTGTTGAAGCCGTCCAGTCCCTGCCTGTCCTTCGGATCGAGCTGCAGCACCACGCGGTATTGCGTAGACTGCGTGAAGATGATCGAGATCAGGCGCTGGCCGAAGGCGCTGTACAGCGCGCCGTCGATGGCGGCCACGCTGATTCCCAGGCGCGAGGCGGTATCGCGGTCTATATCCACGAATGCCTGCAGGCCGTTGTTCTGCAGGCTGCTGGTCACGCCGGTGAATTGCGGCATCGCGCTCAGCTTGTCGATCAGTGCATTGTTCGATTTCTCCAGCTCTTCCATGGTGGTCGCGCTGACGCTGAACTGGTAGGGGCTGCGGCTGACGATGTCATCCACGGTCAGGTCCTGCACCGGTTGCAGGAAGGTCTCTATGCCGGACACACCGGCCGCCAGTTGCTTCAGGCGCGCGATGACAACCGGCACGCGGTCGCCGCGCTGCTCCAGCAGCTTGAGGCTGATCAGCATGCGCCCGTTATTCAGCGTGGCGTTGCTGCCGTCCACGCCGATAAAGGACGAGATGCTCTGCACGGCGGGGTCCTTGAGCAGCGCATCGACCAGGGCCTGCTGGCGCTGGTTCATTTCCTGGAACGAGGTGCTTTGCGACGCAACGGTAATGCCGCGGATCAGCCCGGTGTCCTCCACCGGGAAGAAACCCTTGGGGATCGCGATATATAACAGCACCGTCAACACCAGCGTGCCGAACGCGACCCAGAGCGTCAGCCGCTGATGTTGCAGCACCCAGCGCAGGGCATCGCCGTAAGCGGCGATCAGCCGGTCGAACAGGTGCTGGCTCCAGCGCAGGAATCGCCCCTGCCGCTCTTCGGGCACATGGCTCAGCAGGCGTGCGCTGAGCATGGGCGTGAACGACAGCGACACCGCCGCGGAGATCAGGATCGCCACCGCAAGGGTGATGGCAAATTCGCGGAACAGCCGGCCGACCACGTCGCCCATGAACAACAGGGGGATCAGCACGGCGATCAGCGAGAAGGTCAGCGAGATGATGGTAAAGCCGATCTGTTTCGCGCCCTTGAGCGCGGCTTGCATGGGCGGCTCGCCCTGCTCGATGTAGCGCGCGATGTTCTCGATCATCACGATCGCGTCGTCGACCACGAAGCCGGTGGCGATGGTCATCGCCATCAGCGTAAGGTTGTTGATGGAGAAGCCGACGAGGTACATCACGCCGAAGGTGCCGATCAGCGACAGCGGCACGGCCATGGCCGGAATGAAAGTGGCGCGCGCGTTGCGCAGGAACAGGAAGATCACCAGCACCACCAGCACAACCGACAGCATGAGTTCGAACTTCACATCGGCGATCGCCGAACGTATGGTCACGGTGCGGTCGGAGAGCACCGTCAGCTCGGTGGACCCGGGCAGGTTTTGCCGCAGCTGGGGCAGTATCTTCTGGATGTGGTCGACCACCGCGATCACGTTGGCGCCCGGCTGGCGCTGCACATTGATGACGATGCCCGGCTTCCGGTTGACCCACGCGGCCAGCAGCGAATTCTCCGGGCCCTGCACCACGGTCGCGACATCGCTCAGCCGCACCGGGGCGCCCTTGTTATAGGAAATGATGAGATCGCGATAGTCCTGTGCCGATTGCAGCTGATCGTTGGCATTGATGGTCATCGAACGAGTCGGCCCGTCGAAGCTGCCCTTGGGCGTATTGACGTTGCCGGCGACGATCGCCGCCTGCACGCTGGCCAGGCTCAATCCCTGTGCAGCCAGCATGCTGCCGTTGGCCTGGACCTGTATGGCTGGCCGCTGGCCGCCGCTCAGCGTCACCAGCCCCACACCCGTCACTTGCGAGAGCTTCTGTGCAAGCCGGGTATCGGCGAGATCCTGCAATTGGGTGAGCGCCAGCGTGTCGGAGGTCAAGCCCAGCGTGATGACGGGCGCATCGGCCGGATTGACCTTGGCATAGATCGGCGGCCAGGGCAGGTCGGTCGGCAAGAACG
>DAIDAJ010000016.1 GCA_027310665.1 Sideroxydans sp.
CGCAGGATCAGGCGCGGCAGGATCATCTGCGGGTCGGTATCGATCAGGCCGCTCACCATCCCGGGGTCGATCAGCGTGGCCGAATAGGCCAGGAACATCGGCACGAAGGCGAACAGGAAATACAGGCCGCCGCCGAACACCGAACCCCAGATGGCGATCTTTTCGGTCCTCGCCGACTGCACGCGCTGGAACACGTCCTGCTGCGGGATCGAACCGAACATCATGGTGATCCAGGCCGCTGCGAAACCGATGATCTCTTTCGCATCCAGTGCGGGCCAGAACTCGAACTTGCCCGCCTGCACGGCATGACTGACCACCGTCCCCACGCCGCCCACCTCGCCGCTGATCTCGTAGCCGATGAACAGCATGCCGATGACGATGATGATCATCTGGATGAAATCGGTGATCGCCACCGCCCAAATGCCGCCGAAGAACGTGTAGACGAGGATGGTGCCGGAGCCTATCCACATCCCGGCCACCTTGCTGATCTCGCCGCCCGACACCACGTTGAACACCAGGCCGAGCGCCGTGATCTGCGCCCCCACCCAGCCCAGGTAGGAGATCACGATGGCGATGGTGGTCAGCACCTCGACGCTGCGGCCGAACTTCTTCTTGTAGAAATCGCCGATGGTCAGCAGGTTCATGCGGTACAGCGGTGCGGCGAAGAACAGCCCGACCAGGATGAGGCACATGGAGGCGCCGAAGGGATCGGCGACCACGCCGTGCAGACCTTCCTTCAGGAAGGTCGCGGGGATGCCGAGCACCGTCTCCGAGCCGAACCAGGTGGCGAACACCGTGGCGGTGACCATATAGAACGGCAGGTGGCGCCCGGCGATGGCGAAATCTCGGGTGTTATGCACTCGCGTGGCCGCATACAGGCCGATGCCGACCGAAATGACCCAATAGGCGATGACGAACCACAACAGCATGTAAATTTCCTGCGATTGGCGATGATGCCTATTTTAGCAGCGTTCACCGGCGCCCGGCAGCGCGCCTACTTGAACGTCTCGAACGACGCGGCGAGTCCTGCAGACCAGGCATTGCGGTAATACTGGGCGATATTGTTGTTGTAGCCGCTCTGTCCCCACAGCACGATGGGGACGCCGAGGAAGTCGCTCAGCGGCGTGAAGCCGAATTCGGCCCTGATGGTGTTCCTTCTGGCCACATTGAGATAACCGGTGGTATAGGACAGGGATGCGCCCTTGAACCAGTCGCGGCGGAACTCGAAATTCATCTTGAGACGCAATCCGTCCACCTGACCGATGCGGGTGACCGCACGCGGCCCCTCCCAGGCGTAGTATTCCTCGCTCGTCCGCTGGAACAAGCCATGATGCAGGAAATATTTCACTTCGGCATCCAGCGAATCGAGGCCGTGGCTATGCATCTGCAGATGGCGCTTGTAGCCCAGATAATCCCAGCCGCGGCTGACATAATCCTGTGCGATCTCGGGCGTGCCATAGCTGGCCACCGCGCTGTTGAACAGCGCCTGCGAATCGACAGACTGCCCGTTCGATTCGTGCGCGTAGCCGACGTCGTAATAGTCCAGCCCATTATCGTCCGACCACAGGTTCTTCCCCGCCGTATGCGACTCGTAAAAACGCAGGAACAGCTTGGGGTTAAAGCGCTTGGTGACAACCGGCGAGGAATGGCGGTCGAAGTACTGTCCCATCCTGCCGGTGAAGGCGATGAAGGGCAGCATGTTGAATTTGTAACCTTGTTCCAGGGTATCGAACAGCAGCGGATAGCGCATGGACAGCGTGAAATCCATGTACGCCTGGCGCTCGTAACTGTCGCGCGTCATGCCCAGCAGGTTAGGTTCGTCGGATGCCAGCAACGGCATCGAGCGCAGCGGCCTGGCGGGCGCTTCCGGATCGGCCTCAGCGCCCTGGCCGGCCAGCGGCAGCCACAAGGTCCCCAGCAACACCAGCCCGATCGCTCGACGCATGGATGACGCCACCCGTTCCCTCATGCGCTTACCCGGACTGCCAGGCCTGCAGCACGGACACGCGCGGCGAACGCGACCAGGCCGGCCTCAGGCAATGCGCTCAGGCGCGGCGCTTCCGGCTGCAGCGAAGGCCGCGCCAGACCGTAGAGCAGCACGCCTTGCGGGCGGATGCCGTCGCGCAGGCAGGTGCCGAGAAAATCCAGGTAGTCGTCTTCGTCCTGTCGCTGCGGCGCACGGCCGTCCAGCGCAAACCAGCAAGTCTGCAGCCAGGTATCGCGACAACAGGCAACGGCCGTGGCAAGGTTCTGCCGCACCTTGTCCATGCTCATGCGGGTGTCGTTGACCAGCGCCATGCCCGCCTCGCTGGCGCGGTCCAGCTTGAACCACACCTCTCCGTTGAGTTGCGCCATGCGGCGCAGCCCCTGCTGCACGTTGTCGCGCTGCATCAGGCTGCCGTTGGTGATCAGCACCAGCTTCAGATCGGCCGGCTTGTGCCGGGCGATCAGTTCGACCACCTCGGCGAATTCCTGCGCGCTGGTCGGCTCGCCGTTGCCGGACAGCGCGATGTCGTTGATGCGGCGAGCTTCGGGAGGAACGCGCCGCATGAAATCGCCGTGCTGCAATTCGTGCAGGAATCCGCTCAGCTCCTTTTCCAGCAACGGCAAATCGACTGGCGGCGCGGTGCCGCGCGTGAGGTCGGGCACCTGGCAATAGATGCAGCGCCAGTTGCAGGCATTGTTGGTGTTGAGGTTGATGCCGATGGAGACGCCGCCCGCGCGGCGCGACACGACCGGGTAGACATAACGCAATCCGGCGCTGTCGCGGCTGTGGTCGGTGATGCTCAGGATATCTTCGGTCAAGATTTTACCAGTGGCAGGTATTGGGCCGGATCCACCGGCTTGCCGAATTTGCGGATCTCGAAATGCAGTTCGACCTGGTTGGCATCGGTGTTGCCCATCTCCGCGATCTTCTGGCCCTTGCTCACGTTCTGGCCCTCTTTCACCAGGATCTGGTCGTTGTGCGCATAGGCGCTGAGATAGGTCTTGTTGTGCTTGATGATGATCAGCTTGCCGTAACCGCGCAGACCGCTGCCGCTGTAGACCACCTTGCCGGCCGCGCTGGCCACCACTGCCTGGCCGCGCACGCCGACGATGTCGACCCCCTTGCGGTTGTCGCTTTCGGAGAATCCGGCAACCAGCTTGCCCTTGGTCGGCATGCCCCACTCCAGCGGCTCTTCGTCGTCCACCGCGCGCGCCGGGACTGCCGCCGGCCTCGCCGGTGCCGCCTCTGCGACCGCAGGAGCCGCCGCCGCGGAGGCCGGCTCGTATTGCAAACGCTCCGCTTGCGCCAGGGCGCTCTCGGTATAGGCCAGCTTGCCCACCTTGGGATAGCTCTTGGTCGCGCCCGGCTCCGGCGGCACCTGCGACGCCATCACCGGCCTTGGCTCATCCCTGCGGGCGGGGTCGACCACCGGGATGTGCAGTTGCAACACTTGCCCGATCTTGATCGCTGCCGGATTGTCGAGGCGGTTCCAGTCCGCCACATCGCGATAGTCCACGCCGTGCAGGAAAGCAATACTGTAGAGCGTGTCACCCTTCTGCACCACATAGATCCGGGTGACGGTCTCGTTGTCCGAATCCATCACCGGCACAGGTTTTTTCGCGGCCGATGGCGGCGCGGCCCTGACCGGTTTCTTGTCCGCGCCGTATTCCATGACCGGCGCGCGGTGGCCGTTCGGTGCCGGCGATCCGCAACCCGTCGCCACCAGGGCGGCCAATACCAACGCCCCACACAGCAGAATCTGTCTGTTCATGCTTTCCCCATCACCAGCGGTACGAACTTCACGGCTTCCAGGCGGCTTTCGCGGAAACCGCTCTCATCGCGCTCGATCAGGTACAGATATTGTTCCTGCGTCCCCATCGGCAGCACCATTCTACCACCGACCGCAAGCTGCTCCCGCAGCGCGGCGGACAGCGCAGGCGCGGCACACGCCATGATGATGCCGTCGAACGGCCCGGCATCCGGCAGGCCCGTCGTGCCGTCCGCATACCGCAGGTTGACATTGAACATCCTCAACTCGCGCAGCGTCTTTCTGGCGCGCTCGTATAGCGGCTGGATGCGCTCGACCGAATAGACCTCCTTCGCCACCTTCGCCAGCACCGCTGCCTGGTAGCCGCAGCCGGTGCCAATCTCCAGCACGCGATTGAGCTGCCTGCCGTTGCGCAGCACTTCGGTCATGCGCGCCACGATATAAGGTTGCGAGATGGTCTGCCCGTGCCCGATGGGCAGCGACACATCGTCGTATGCGCGCGATGCCAGCGCTTCGTCGATGAAGATGTGGCGCGGAATCTCGCTCATCGCCGCCAGCACCGTTTCGTCCTGGATGCCCTCGGCGCGCAACCGCTCGATCAGGCGGCCGCGCGTGCGCGCCGAGGTCATGCCGATACCGGCGTGGCGCAGGTTCACTGCCGGCCTCCGCCCGCACTCAGCCATGAGCGCACCGCATCCATCTGGCTGTATTGCGTAAGATCGATCTGCAGCGGGGTGATCGAGACGCGGTCCTGCGAGGTCGCATGGAAATCCGTCCCCTCGCCGGCATCCTGCGCCTTGCCCGCAGCGCCCACCCAGTACACGGGCTGGCCATGCGGGTTGCTGCTCTTGATCACCGGCTCTGCCTTGTGACGCTTTCCCAAACGCGTGACTTGCATGCCCTGCAGCTGCTCGTAGGGCACATCCGGCACATTCACGTTGAGCAGCCAGGGCTTGGGCGCGGTTTCGGCCATGAAGCGCCGCACCAGCTCCGCCGCCACCCTGCCCGCCGTATCGTAATGCGCGGGATCGTGCCTCACCATCGACACCGCGATGGCCGGGATGCCCAGCAGGAAGCCTTCGGTCGCAGCCGCCACCGTGCCGGAATAGATGGTGTCGTCGCCCATGTTGGCGCCGGCGTTGATGCCGGACACCACCATGTCCGGCTGCGTATCCAGCATGCCGGTCACCGCCAGGTGCACGCAATCGGTCGGCGTGCCGTCGACATAATAGAATCCGCTGGATGCTTTGCGCAGGTTGAGCGGACGGTTAAGGGTCAGCGAGTTGCTGGCGCCGCTGCGGTCGCGTTCGGGGGCGACCACGGTCACTTCGGCGATGGCGGCAAGATGTTGGGCCAGGCAGGCCAGGCCAGGCGCGAAATAGCCGTCGTCGTTACTGAGCAGGATGCGCATAAGGCAGATCGGGATCGAAGATGGAAGCAGGCAAGGTCGGTGTCATGTTCGTTGGCGATCGGTCCGGCGCAACTGGCGCGAACCGCGGGAACGGATGTTAGCTGCCTTTTCCGTTTGCATCCAGCCCGTTGTGGCGCTCATGCCAGCCATTCGAAGCCGATCTGCTCGAAATCCTCGCCCTCCGCCAGCAGATTCAGCAGCTTGAGTTCGCGGCTGTTCTCGCCCATCAGCGCCTGATAATAGTTGCCCGGCACAAAGGCGCCGGGCTCCAGCAGCAGGGTGGCGTTGCGGTAGCTGTTGTGCGCGTCCGGCAGGACGATGGCCGGCAGGTAGGTGTACTGGAACGAGCCGGAACTGGTCTCCCAGTTGGAGGCTTTCTCCGCGCCCTTGCCGAGCGCGCGCAGCCAGATCGAGAGCGGCTTCTTGGCGACAATGGCGATGACCAGATGCACGGCGCCCTGCGCATCAGTATGGATACGTCGGATCGTGCCGACCCACCAGAGCGGGTTGTTCTGGGTCCGGATGCCGCACAGGTCGCCGATCTTGACCCAGTTTCCCTCGCTTTTGGCCAGCCGGACGCCGATCTCGTCGACACTGATGTCGGTGACTGTCCAGGCTTCGGCGCTGTAATCCACCGGCTCGTCCGCCGCCAGGCCGATCCGCCCGGCCTGCTCGCCGCCCTCGGCGGAGGCGGCCAGTTCGATGCGCGTCACCATCTGGCTGATCAGGCGGAAACCGTGGATCACATCGACTTTCGTATCGATGCCGCGATGGTCCTGATGGCGCAACGGCGGTTGCCGCGTCCACCAGGCCAGCAGGTGCTTGAGCACCGTCAGCTTGCCCGAGGGGGTGAATTCGCTGCCGAAGCGGCGCTCCTGCCAGACCGGATCGTCTTCATTCTGCTTCTCGATCTTCTCCACTGCCGGCAAGGCGCGCACCGCTCCGAAATAGCGGCTGTCCGGCGTGTCCGTCCCGTCGGTGCGGCTCGGTGCGGCGGCAGCGGCAAGGTCGAAGCGGTAGGGGCAATCGGCATCCACTTCGCGCTTGAGGTCGAAGAAGCTTGCCAGGCGGCCGGCGATGCGGTGGCTCACCTCGATCTGATCGGGGGCGAGTTCGTCCGGAGCGGAGACATACAGCAGCAATGCCCGCAGCAGTTCGCGCTGCGGGCTGACATGGATGACGTGGCCCGCATACGGCAGCACCATGCTCTCGGCGATCTGCTCCGATTCGACGAAGCGCTGGCACGCCGCCAGCTGCTGCCACACGGCAGGCTCGATATCGAGATAGCGCATCAGCTCCAGTTTCAGCTGTTCGCCGATGGCGCGCACCCACCTGACGCAGATCAGCGGCAGCTGCTGCCTGAACTCGGTGGACTTGTTCTTCGCTGCCTGATATTCGGCGATGCTGGCGGCATAGGCTTCGGCCAGCGCCTTGGCATAAGCGTGCACCCCCTGCCACAGATGCACGCCCTTGAAGTCCTGCAGGTGCGGCGCGCCGAGATACTGGTGCAGCAACTCCGCATGCAGCGGCAACGCCGTTTCGTCCAGCAGCAGGATGATGGCGATGCGGACCTCGGGATGGAAACCCTTGGTGGTCTTGATCGAGTCCAGCCAGAAGGTGATGTCTCCCAGCGCCTTGTAGCGGTCGTCCTCCGGCAACTCGGCGATCAGGCGCCTGGCTTCGTCCAGGTCGAACAGGGGGTGATCCGGTTTCGCTTCAAACAGACTGAACATGGTTCGACCTTCTGCCGGTTAAACGGTGGGCCACATTATATTCAGGATGGCGCCGGCGTTGTCGCCGCTTTGCGCGGCCGCCGTGCTACAGATGCGCCTCGAACTCGGCCGCCGGCACCGGCCGGCCGAACAGATAGCCCTGGAACACCACGCAGCCGTACTGTTCCAGCAGGGCCAGCTGGGCCGCGGTCTCGACCCCCTCGGCGATCACTTCCAGATCGAAGTTGTGCGCCATGTCGATGATCGTCTTCACCATCACGGCATCGCTGCTGTCCACCGTCATGTCGCGCACAAAGCCCTGGTCGATCTTGATCTGGTCGAGCGGCAGGCGCTTCAGGTAGGACAGGGACGAATAGCCCGTGCCGAAATCGTCCAGCGACAGCGAAATGCCGAGCTCGCTTCGCAGCGCGTGCATCTTCGCGGTGATGACATCGATTTCTTCCAGCGCGATGCTTTCGGTCAATTCCAGCTTGAGGCGCGCCGGCTGGATGCCGTATTTCCGGATCACGGCCGCGACCTGTTCGACGAAATCGGACTGCTTGAACTGCCGCGCACTGATGTTGACCGCCAGCACCAGTTCGCGCGTCCGTTCGTGATAGCTCCACACAGAGAGCTGCCGGCAGGCCTCGTCCAGCACCCAATGCCCGATGTCGAGGATCAGCGAGCTTTCCTCGGCGAAGGGAATGAACTGCGACGGCGGCACCATGCCGCGCACAGGATGCATCCAGCGCACCAGCGCCTCGGCACCGACCGGGCGGCGGTCGCGGTCGACCTGTATCTGGTAGTAGAGATGCAATTGCCCCTCGTGGAGGGCCTGGCGCAGATCGGATTCCAGCGTGGCGGTCGCCTCCACCGAGCGCTGCATCCGCGGATCGAAGAAGCGCACGGTATTGCGTCCCGCTTCCTTGGCCTGGTACATCGCCATGTCGGCCTGCTTGATCAATTCTTCAGCCGACTCGCCGTTGCCGTGTATCAGGCTGACGCCGATGCTGGGCGAGCTGTGATGCACCTTGTCGTGGAGCTGATAGGGGCTGGACAGGCTGGCGCGGATCTTTTCCGCGATATGCGCAGCCGCCTGCGTGGCGTCCTTGATGTCTGCACCGAGGTTCTCCAGCAGCACCACGAATTCGTCGCCGCCAATGCGCGCCACCGTATCCACTTCGCGCACGCAGGACTTGATGCGCCAGGCCACTTCGACCAGCAGCATGTCGCCATAGGCATGACCCAGGGTGTCGTTCAGCGTCTTGAACTTGTCCAGGTCGAGGAACATCAGCGCGCCGCAATCCTCGTTGCGCTTGTTGGCGGCAAGCGCATGCGCGAGCCGGTCGTTCAGCAGGCGGCGATTGGGCAGGCTGGTCAGCGCGTCGTAATTGGCCTGCCAGAAGATGAGCTCGTCCTTCTGCTTCTTCTCGGTGATGTCGGAAAATTGCGCCACATGGCGGTATACGCTGCCATCCGAACGGCGCAGGATGCTGATATGCGCCATCTTGACGTAGATCTCGCCGGTCTTGCGCTTGTCCCAGATCTCTCCCTGCCAATGGCCCTCGTTCAGGATGGCCTGCCACATGTGCCGGTAGAATTCCTGGTCATGCTTGCCGGACTGCATGATCCTGGGGTTCCTGCCCCGCACCTCCTCCAGCGCATAGCCGGTGATGCGGGTGAAAGCGGGGTTCACGTCCACGATCAGGTTGTTCTCGTCCGTGACCATGATCGCATCGGCATTCGATTGATAGATCGATGCGGCCAGCTTCATCGAGCGCTCCGAATTGGAGAGCGCCTCGGACATCTGGTTGAACGCCAGGCCGAGCTTGCCGATCTCGTCCTGCGCGCCTTGTTCCAGCCTGATCGGCACGAACTGTTCCATGCTGCCGCTGAGCTGCATCGATTCCATGGTGGACTGCAGTTTGACGAGCGGCTGCATGAACCTCTGGATCAGCCAGTTGATGGCAAAGAACAGCACGATCTGCAGCAGGATGTGCCCCAATATCAGCAGGTTCTTGGCGTGCCTGATGTTGTTGAGTTCGGCGGTCAGGTCGATGGTGATGCTGGCAGCCCCGTTCACCGAGCCGGCTTGCACATGGTGGCAGTTCAGGCAGTTGGTGCCGCGGAAATTGGTGCGGGCGATGAACGGCACCACGGCCCGCAGTTTCAGCATGCCGCGCTCTTCGCTCAGTTCGAACTGCGCCTGCTTCGATTCGATGGCGCGGCGATCCATGTCGTCCTTCACCTGTTCTTCCGGCAGGCCGGGGCCGAACTGGTCCTGCACCTGTTTGGCGCGGATGATGCGCAGTTCGCTCACGTTCTCCGATGCGCCCATCTTCCTGATGAACAGCCGGCGGTTCTCCGGGTCGGTGATCATGCCCGTCACCATCAGCATGTTCATGCCGTTGATCACTCCGTCGGCGGAGATTTCGGCGCGCCGCTCGGCCTCATCCAGAATGCCTTCATTGAACAGGTTGATGACCCAGAAGTGGGCAATGAACAGCACGACGACGAGCATCCCCTGGATGAGGATGCTGAGCTTGGTCCCGATCCCGAGAGACCTCCACCAGTTTTTCATGGCGTACCCGCCATCGAACGGCGTGTCGCCAGTCTGGCCATTTTCCCGGCCTGGATCGTGAATTTTTCTACCGGATTGCTCTCGCGCATCGCGCCGTTGTTCCGCATATGTGTATGAAAAGGATACTCCATCTTCCGCGCTTTACGCGCAAGCTCACCTGCGCTCCCGGCCCGGCCGATTGTGCCGAACGGCCAAATGCCGTTGCCTGGCGCACGCCTGCCAAGGCGCGGGGATGGACGATCGTGAGGATGGAAGACCAATTGGATTGGTCGGGGTGAGAGGATTCGAACCTCCGACTCCTGCGTCCCGAACGCAGTACTCTACCAGGCTGAGCTACACCCCGCTCATGCAGGCCAGCCGGCCTGCGGTGAAACTAAAATTGCCGCGTTGCGGCAAAGTTTGCCAATTCTAACAGACACTGCTTGTATTTAGAATCGGCAAACGCGGCGATGGACGCGCAAGCCGCCTCGGCCTCGCGCAGCGCCTGCTGCCGGGTGAAGTCGAGCGCCCCGGTATCGCGGATGATCGCCAGCACTTCGGCGAACTTGCCCACATCGCCCTGTTCGATCGCGGCACGCACCACGCCCGCCTGTGCGCTGGTGCCGTGCCGCATCGCATGGATCAATGGCAGCGTCGGCTTGCCTTCGGCCAGGTCGTCGCCGAGATGTTTGCCGGTCTGCGCCTCGTCGGCCGAATAATCCAGCACATCGTCGATCAGCTGGAACGCAGTGCCGAGATGCATGCCGTATCTGGATGCCGCTTCTTCCTCGGCGGCGGAAGCGCGGCCGAGGATCGCGCCGAGCCGCATCGCAGCTTCGAACAGCTTGGCGGTCTTGCAATGGATGACGCGCATGTAATTGGGCACATCCACGTCCGCATCGTGGCAGTTGAGCAGTTGCAGCACCTCGCCCTCGGCGATGACGTTGGTGGCATCGGCCAGCGTCTGCATCACGCGCATCTCGCCCACCTCGACCATCATCTGGAACGAACGCGAATACAGGAAATCGCCGACCAGCACACTGGCAGCGTTGCCGAATAGCGCGTTGGCCGTCTCGCGCCCGCGGCGCAACTCGGATTCATCCACCACGTCATCGTGCAACAGGGTCGCCGTATGGATGAACTCCACCACTGCCGCCAGGTCATGGTGGTGTTTGCCGTGATAACCGAAGGCTTGCGCGGACAGCAGCACCAGCGCCGGGCGCAGGCGCTTGCCGCCGCTGTTGATGATGTATTCCCCGACCTGGTTGACCAATGCCACTTCGGAATGCAGACGTGCCCGGATCACCGCATCCACCGCTGCCATATCCGATGCGAGTAATTGCTTGAGGTTTTCCAAAAATACTTCCTATTCTGAATATCCAGTGTTAAACGGCGCCTATACGCGCTCTTTTCGGGAACGCACATTGTCGCATAAAGCCGTCCTACCTGATAACAGGCTCGCTGCGCCGCAGGTAGAGCCCCATCCCCACACCGGCCACACTGAGCGCGACCACGTAATGCGCCGGGGCCAAAGTATCGAAACGCAACATCAGGCTCACCAGCACCGGCGTCAGTCCGCCGAACACGGCATAAGCCACGTTGTAGGCGAAGGACAGGCCGGAGAAACGCACGGCCGGCGGGAACAGCTTCACCGCCACGCTGGGAACCACGCCGATCACACCGACGAAGAAGCCGCTGAGCGCATACAGCACATTGATATCGGCCGGCGCGACACTCATCCGGCTGTAGAACAGCCACGACGTCGCCCCCAGCCCCACGCAACCCGTCGCCAGCACGCGCCCCGCGCCGAAACGGTCCGCCAGCGCGCCGAACGCGATGCAGCCTGCGCTCAGGAACAGGGTCGCAATGCTGTTCGCCTGCAGCGCGATCGCGGCAGGCACTGCAAACAGCTTCTGCACCAGCGTCGGTGTCATCAGGATCATCACCACGATCGCGGCAGACAGCAGCCAGGTCATCAGCATCGTGAGTATCACCGCCGGACGGTGTTCGCGCACCACCGTCTTCAGCGGCAACTCCTCGGCCAGTTGCTGCCGTGCCTGCATTTCCCTGAACACCGGTGTTTCATGAAGGTACTGTCGCAGCCACACCGAGACCAGCCCGAATACGCCGCCCAGAATGAAGGGTATGCGCCATCCTTCCGCCAGCAATTCAGCGGGCGAATAGGAACGGGTGACGACGCCCGCCACCAGCGAGCCGAGCAGGATGCCGCCCGTCAATCCCGCAGTCAGCGTGCCGCAGGCGAAACCCACATGGCGCTGGGGCACGTGCTCGGAGACGAACACCCAGGCACCGGGCACTTCACCACCGATGGCCGCGCCCTGGAACACGCGCAAGGCCAGCAACATCAGCGGCGCCCATATACCTATCACCGCATATGTCGGCAACAGGCCGATAGCCAGCGTCGGCACCGCCATCAACAGGATGCTCAACATGAACATGCGCTTGCGTCCGAACAGGTCGCCAAAATGCGCCATCACGATCCCGCCCAGGGGACGGGCCAGATAGCCTGCCGCAAAGATCCCGAACGTTTGCGTCTGGCTCAGCCAGTCCGGCATATCGGGCGGGAAGAACAGCTTGGAGATCGCCCCCGCGAAAAACACGAAGATGACGAAATCGTAGAATTCCAGCGTACCGCCCAAGGCGGCAAGCCCCAGCGTGCGATAGTCGTTACGGGTCAAACTAGGCATGCTTGTTACCTCTCCATCGCGATAATCCTGTCCTCAATTGCACCCCCAGCGCGTAAACCGCCAGCCACGGATCGAGCAGATAGTCCCATAGATTGGGCGATTCGTACCAGCCCGCGCTCCACGCCGCCACGGCCAGGGCGACGCATAACGCGAGCAGCATGGAGTAACGCAAGCCGGACCAGACCGCCAGTCCCAGCAGCACGGCCATGAACCACAGATTGCCGTAACCCAGGCGATAGGGATCGAACATGCCCAGACCCAAGGCAAGCGGGTAGAACAGGACGGCCGCGATCAGGACCGCCCTCAGCATCGCATGGCGGTCCTGATCTGCGAACATCGCTCTGCCGGAGAATGAACGCACCACTCCCAGCGCCAGCAATACCAGCGTGGAGATACTCAGGTCGCCTGTCATGCCGCGCACGAAGCCCGCCGCCGTAACACCCCACAACGGGATCGAAACGACGACGATCGCAGCGCCCAACACGCCTGCCCGCCTCGGCATCGGCAATGCTTTCACTCGCGGCAGGCGTGCCAGCAGCGCGACGATGGCAAGCGTGATTCCAAACAACCCGGTCAGGTCAGTGTCCAGTTGCATTGTTGGCCTTCTTCAGATGACGGTTCAGCCAGAGCTGATCGAACATGACATGTTTGATGAACACTCTGTTCCAGGTATAGACGAGATGGATATCGCCGTTGTGTGCCTGGATCAGGTAGGGATAGGAGAACTCGAAGTTGCAGCCGCCATCCGCACGCACTCTGGCCTTGGCGGAATCCACGTATTCGTCCAGCGTCGCTTCGGCCGCCGATGCAAGCCGCGCATCGGAATTCAGAACCAGGCCCTGCACGATATGCATGCATTGCTTCTCGTCCAGTTTCTTGTCGCGTATCACGCGCATCTCTTCCAGGCGGCGCAGTTCCCTCCAATTGACGCCACCGTCAGTGGACAGCATCAGCGACAGACTGTCGCGGCCCTGCTCCTGATGGTTCAACACTGCCAGCAGCCTGCCGTCCGGCAGCGCCGTGGCCGACAGTGCCGCATCCGGATTGGGGAAGGAGGATTTTTCCACGCCGCTCCAGTGGCGACCGCCGTCTTCCGTGGTCAGGCTGCGGGCGAGGTGCGGATTGTCCTTGCCCGAGTAGCGGGTCAGTATCAATGCATCGTTCGGGCTCTTCAGCAGCAATACCGGCTGCAGTGTGCCCTGTCCGGCGCTGGCCAGGCGCTGCTTGTCGATGACGTTGCCTCCAGCATCCAGGCGCAGGATCTCCGCGAACTTGCTGAACGATTCGTGATACACCGGCAAGCCCATCGAGCCGTCGGCATAAAGGAAAGGTGTGCCTTTCACCAGCGTGCTGATGTTGATGAACGGCGAAGTGATCAGGCGGCGCGGCGCGCTCCAGGTCTCCCCCTCGTCGTTCGAGGTCATCATCGTGATGGAACTGCCCGCCCAGCCACCCAGCGACACCGTCACATAAAACAGGCGCAGGCTCCCGTCCGCCGCGCGGACCGCAACCGGGTTGCCCAGCTTGGATACATAGCGGTGCAGGGCACGCTGCGTGCCGGAACGGGTGGCCACCACTTGCTCGGCACCCCATTCGCCCTTGACCGGGTCGAATACCGCACTATCGATGGTCACATCCGATGCGCCTTCGCGACTGCCGGAGAACCAGAACGCGCGCATGCGGCCGTCCTTGAGCTCCACCAGCGAGGATGCGTGTGTCTGCACATGCAGGCGAGAAGAAGCAAAGTGGCTCTCAAATCGGCCTGCGGTGACACTCGGCTGATCATCCCTGCGGAAGCGGCGCCTGCCTTTCTTTCGTACCGGCGACTTCTTCTCGGCAACGGGATGCACCGCCGGCGGATCGATGACAGGCAGCCGGAACCCGAAGGATGGGTCCGGCTGTTGCCAGGCCTTGTACATTCCTCCACCGAAAGCCAACGCGACGATGGCCAGCGTAATGGCGCGCTTGATATCCACCATCAACGGCATCCTTCCTTGTTCGCCTCAGGCATAGCGGGATCCGCAAATGCCGACTCGACCAGCAGCTCTTTCACGAACAGATGCCGGAAAACATCCCCTCCCAGCATCGCGCGCAACTCTTCAGGGCTTTGCCGTCCGCGTATCTCCAGCCTTTGTCCGATCACCCGGCAACCCTCGCAGGCGTCTGCGTCGAGCGGCAGCAGAAATGTGAACAAGCGGTAGCGCACCGCCAGTTCAGCCGGCTTCAGGTTCCAGTTCTCATCGTAACCATGCACGCGCGCTTCCGGGAGCATGAAGCGATCCCCTTCGTCATGCGCACGAAAGTTGCACCCTACCCACACATCCTTGTCCCGGACATAGTGCCGGGCAGCTTCGCCGTATGTGCCGAGAGCGCCATCGAATGGCCGCAGGAAAGCCGCGAGGGAAAGAAACACGAGCAACACCACCACATTGATCGCGCTACGGGTGACGCGCGCAAAAAGCACCGCGAATATTGCGAGCGCCAGGGTCGTGCCCAATAGCAGCCAATACCCCCATCCGTACATTCCGGCTGCTTCATTCTGCAAGCCGTGGGACAGGAAGGCCAGCAGCGCAAGCACTGCTCCGGACGCAACGAGTGTGAGAATAAATACCCAGCGCGGGATGCGCTGCCAGTTCAAGGCGCACAATACGGCGACGCCTGGCATCGCTTCCAGCAGGTAGCGCGCCGAGCGCTGGCTGGGGACTGCGAAGACGACGAACAATACCGCCATCCAGATCCACAACATCTTTTCGGAATCACCGAGCTGGTATCGCTGCCGGTAAGCCACAAAGAACAAGGCCGCCACCGGGAATGCCAGCAGGCCCCCGTTCATGGGATAGCCCAGCAGCAGGGTCCAGATACTGCTTCCGCCCCACAACAGCTGGGCCCAGTAACCGGCGCCGTGCGCCTCGAATTTGCCCGCGTTCTCGCCGACCACGAATTCGCGCCATACCGATTGCGGATCGGGGTCGAGCGCGAACCATAGCGCGAACATGGACAGCGCCACGATGCCGGCCAATACCGGTTTGTAGGCGTCTTTCACGATGAACTCGCGCCATTGGTAACGACATTGGTGCAGATACCACCAGACCAGGACCAGTCCTATCGGCGCCAGCAAGGCGAAGGATTTGTACAGCAGGCCGATGCCGATCTCCAGGCCCAGCAACAGCGGCACGAACAATCTGGATTCGAAGCTGAACGGGCGCCAGTACAACAGCGTGAAGAACGGCAGGAAGAACCAGAACACCTCCGGCGGATTGACCAGGAACGGCCTGCCGTATCGGTAAGTGCTGAAAAAAGCGAGATAGGCCAGTGCCGCGATGAAACCATCATCCATCTGCCGCGACAGCTTCGCGGCCAGCAGGAACACCAGCAAGGCGGTGAGCAGCGTATAGATCACGCTGGGATAGCGCAGGTGCCACAAGTCCCAGTCCTGCCCCCAGTGGGTAGAGGCGATGCCCTGCCAGAACAGCAGGGGCGGCTTGGTGTTGCGCATGCCGTCAAGTTCGGACTGCAGCGGCAGCAGATGCCCGCTCGCTGCAGTCAGCCGCGTAATGTGCTCATACGGGTATTCATCGCCATTTTTGGGGATGTGCTGGCTGTCGAGACCGTAGAAATAGGTGAATACGGCCAGCGCTATAGCCAAGACGTTCCACAGCAGATGTACCCCCCCCAGCCGCCTGTTCATGGACGCTCGTTACTCGGCGGCTCGGCAGGCCGAACGAATTTCAGGCGGCCGAACGTCCATATGTCATTGAGCACAAAGTTCAGGACGCTGGTCAACCCGATGGCGATGAGGTTGGCGATCTGGTAGAAGAAATGCGGTGCGAGCAGGTTGGTAAAGACGATCTGCAGGGCGATGCTCAGCCAGCATGCGAGCGTGTATTGCCAGAACTGCGCGATCCACGATTTGTGGTGATGCTGAGTGCGGTCGGCCCAGGTCCACAGACGGTTCCAGAAGAAGTTGTTCACGGTGGCGAGGAAGATGGCCAGCGCCAGCGACAGGTTGAGCTTGAGCTGGGTCGGCTGCACGCCGCTGAACAGATGTTCCTGCCCCAGATACAGGACGCCAAGATTCACCACCGTGCCCGACGCACCCACGGTGCCGAATTTCAGGAAGCGTTTGGAAAAGACGCGACGAAACAACGAAGCCAGCGAAAGGTGCAAATTCAGCAGCGTGCTCATGCGGGGAATCCCTGCTGCAGCAATTCACGCGCCTTGACCAGCACCTGCGCCGGCGTGATCGACTGCAGGCACTGGTTGTTGCCGTCGCACGGCGAGTTGCGGTGGTTGTAGGCGGTCAGGCAGGGCGAACAGGACAGCGCGGTATACAGGCAATGGATATTGGGCGCCAGCGGACTGTACAGCGCCGGCGTCTCCGGCCCGAAGAACACCAGCGTGGGCAACGGGGTGAGCGCCGCGAACTGGCCCGGACCGCCGTCGTTGGTGACCAGCAGGGATGCGCGCTGAAAGATCGCCAGCAGATGTCGCACCGATTTGGTATAGCCCGTCAGGTCGATACACATCGGATGCCCGCAGTGCGCCACGATCTCTTGTGCCAGCGGCTTTGCATCGGGCAGGCCGATGAGCGCAATCGCATAGCCTTCCCGCAACAGCGCATCGCACAGCTGTTTGTAATTCCCGGGCGACCACGCGCGAATGGGCAGGATGCCGCCGTCCGGATAGACCAGCACCAGCTTCTTGTCTTTCAGGATGGGAAAATCGTCGTGCAGTTGCAAGGTGATGCGCGCGACTTCTCCCTCGGCGAATTGCAACAGCGGCGGCGCGCCCACTTCGTGCGCGGCTGCCTTGGCCAGCGGCCGGCCCTCCGAGCCTATGGCGGCGACCATGGTCAGGAACTGCTGCGACAGATGGCGGTAAGGGTTGTACAGCACAGGCCGGCTGATGAAGGAACCGCGGTACAGACCTTCCTGCGTATGCGGCTGGAACCCCACGTGGATCGCGGCTCCGGACAGATAGGAGAAGATCGCGCTGACCCGCGAGAACAGCTCGCAATCGATCACGACATCGAAGCCGGTGCGGCGCATGGTCAGGATCGCGCGTAGCGTGTCGGCCACGAAACCGCCCAATGATTTGTCCCGGATGGTGATGACGTTTTCCGGGGGCATCACACCCAGCAGATCCAGCACTTCGCGGTTCTTGGCGAACATCAGGATATGCAGGGAAGCCTCCGGGTAGCGCTTGCGCAGGTCGGCGAACATCGGCTGCGCCAGTACCAGGCTGCCCATCTCCGAGAGCAATACGATCAGGATGCGTCTGGGCTTCGCGACAGCCGGCTGGCCGAAGACCATTCGACGAACTCGTTCGAACAACGAAATTACCCAGCAGATCGGCATTCCGGCCCAATGGTCGACTGCGCGTTGGAATCTAATATTCAATGAAGAGTGTCCGGTAGTAGGGTTTTGGACTGCAGCAAGGCCGCGGCATTATCGGCGAAAGCACTGCTTTCAACAAGCCAGCCAGCACTCACATCGGCACCCTCCAGTTGTGGAACAGGGGCGTGTTCGTGTAGATTCTGTGCACTTCTTCACCGAGCAAACCACCAAAATGCAACAAGCTGGGGCACTGGGCAAGTACACCCTCACCAAAAAACTCGGGCAAGGCGCGACCAGTACGGTGTATCTCGCTTTCGATCCTTTCGCGAAGCGCGAGGTGGCGATCAAGGTGTTGAAGCAGGAGATCCTGAGCGACCCCAGGATGGGCAAACTGTACCAGCGCCAGCTGGATAACGAAGCCTCGCTGGTGGGCAAGCTGTCGCATCCGCATATCGTGTCGATCTACGATGCACTGATCGGTGACGATGCCAGCCACATTGTGATGGAATATGTGAGCGGCGGCACCCTGGAAAAATATGCCGAGCCCGACAACCTGCTTCCCGTCGACCGTGTGGTGGACTATATGTTCAAATGCTGCCGTGCCTTGAACTATGCGCAATTCAACGGCGTCATCCACCGCGACATCAAACCCGCCAACATGCTGCTCACCGAGGACGGCGACATCAAGATATCCGACATGGGTGCGGCGCTGCTGCTGGACATCGAACAGACGCAAATCAACAACATCGGTTCGCCGGGCTACATGTCGCCGGAACAACTGCGCAGCGAGGCGCTGACGCACCAGACCGACATCTATTCCCTGGGCGTGGTGATGTATCGCCTGCTCACCGGATACTTGCCGTACAAAGCGGAAAGCCTGCCGGCCTTGTGCCAACAGATACTGCATGCCACGCCGCCGACCCTGCGCAACCTGCGCCCCGACATCCCGCCGCAACTCGAACGCGTCGTGATGCGGGCCATGCACAAGGACAGGGGCGAGCGCTACCAGAACTGGAAGGATTTCGGCGCCGATCTCGCGGCACTGGGCCGTTTCGAACAAAAGGCCATCGATATCAACCAGACCGAAAAATTCTCCACGCTGCGCGAGATGTCATTGTTCAAGGACTTCACCGATATCGAACTGTGGGAGATACTGCGCGTCGGCGACTGGCAGAAGCAGCCGCCGCAGACGGTGCTGATGCGCGAGGACGAGATGGGTGACGTTTTCTACATCATTATCGAGGGGAGCGTGAGCGTGACCAAGAACGGGCGCCTGCTCAACGTGATCCGCAGCGACGACTGCTTCGGCGAGATGGCCTACATCAGCGGCAGGGTCGTGCCGCGTTCTGCCACCGTCACCGCCGGCACCGAAGTCACTGTGCTTAAGATATCGCCGGCGCAACTCGCAAAACTTTCCGACCATTGCCAGCTGCATTTCAACCAGGCTTTTTTGCGCGTCATGGCTGACCGTCTCAGGATGGCCGACGACCGTTTCGCAAAACTCGCCAATTAAAGGAGAAAAACATGTCGAACAAATTCGTGATCCAGACACCCGACGCCCCGGCTGCGATCGGCACCTACTCCCAGGCAGTGCGCGTCGACAATACCGTCTATCTGTCCGGCCAGATCGGGCTCGACCCGAACACCATGAACATGGTCGAGGGCATCGAAGCCCAGGTCCACCGCGTGTTCCAGAACCTGCGCGCCGTCGCCGCCGCCGCCGGAGGCAGCCTGGACGATATGGTGAAGCTCAACATCTACCTGACCGACCTCGCCCACTTCGCCAAGGTGAACGAGGTCATGGCGACCTATTTCCACCAGCCTTACCCGGCGCGCGCCGCCGTGGGTGTCGCTTCCCTGCCTCGCGCCGCGCTGGTGGAAGCTGACGGCGTGCTGTTTTTGCAGGAATAATCCTTGTCTACAAGCAGTCATTCAATGAGCCAGGGATCGCATATCGGCCGGTACCGTTTGATCAGGAAACTGGGGAACGGCGGGACCAGCGTCGTCTATCTGGGGCATGACCCGGTCGAAGACCGCGAGGTAGTGCTCAAGGTGTTCAAGCAGGCTTTTCTCTATGACCCCAAGAACGGCAAGCAGAATCGCAGGCAGTTGGAGATCGAGGCCGCGCTTGCGGGGAAACTGGTGCACCCGAACATCGTCACCACTTACGAAGCCGTCATCAGCGACAGTCTGAGTTACATCGTGATGGAATATGTGGCCGGCGGCACCCTGGAAAAGCACATTTACCCGGACAATCTGCTGCCGCTCGACCGTGTGGTCGAATACATGTACAAGTGCTGCCGCGCGCTCAACTATGCGCAGTTCAACGGCGTGATCCATCGCGACATCAAGCCGGCCAACCTGTTGCTGGCCAATCCGGACGAGATCAAGATCGCCGACCTGGGCGCGGCCGTCCGCACCGATCTCGAAGAAACGCAAAACAGCGTCGGCTCCCCCAATTACATGTCGCCGGAACAGGTGCGCGGCGACGAACTGACCCACCTGACCGACATCTATTCGCTGGGCGTCGTCATGTACCGTCTGCTAACCGGACATTCCCCGTACACGCCGAAAAACCTGGCGCATCTCTATCAGCAGATTCTGTATGAGAAGCCGGTCCCTCCGACGCAGCTCCGCAAAAGCCTGCCGCCGCAGCTGGAACGCATCGTGATGATCGCCCTGCAAAAGAAGCCGGCCGACCGTTTTGCCGCCTGGCGCGACTTCGGCAACGAACTGGCCGCACTCGGGCACTTCGAAAAAAGCGATATGGAGATCAACGAGAACGAGAAATTCACCGCCTTGCGCAAGCTGAAGATGTTCCAGGATTTCTCCGATATCGAGCTCTGGGAATTGTTGCGCGTCGGCGAATGGCAGAAGCAACCGGCGAAGACCATGTTGTTGCGCGAGGGCGAACTGGGGGATGCGTTCTACATCCTGGCCGAAGGCGGCGTCACCGTGTCACGCAACAATCGCTTGCTCAACACGTTGAGCGGCGGCTCCATCTTCGGCGAGATGTCCTATACCAGCCGCAAGCAGATGCCCCGTTCCGCCAGCATCACCGCCACCACCGAGGTCACCGTCATGAAGATACTGCCCAGCCAGCTCGACCAGCTCTCCGACCGCTGCCAGTTGCACTTCAACCAGGTATTCCTGTCCACGCTTGCCGACCGGCTGCGCGTATCGGACGACCGCCTCGCCAGGATGTCGACTTAGCCTCAACAGCTGCCACCCTGTTCCCCGGATACTTGCCGTTGAAGATCGCCCCCGCCACGCAGAGCAAGTTCGCCAAACTCGGCATCCATACCCCGTTCGACCTGGTGCTGCACCTGCCGCTGCGTTATGAGGACGAAACAAAGATCACCCGCATCGTCGACCTCGTGCCGGGAGAAACCGCGCAGGTGGAGGGCGAGATCATCCACAGCGAAGTGATGTACCGCCCGCGCCGAAGCCTGGTATGCCAGTTACAGGACGACAGCGGCATCCTTTATCTGCGCTTCCTGAACTTCTATCCCAGCCAGCAGAAGCAGCTCGCAATTGGCAAGAAGATTCGCGCACTGGGCGAGCCGCGCATGGGCTTCTACGGCGACGAGATGGTGCATCCGAAATGCCGCGTCGCGGGCGAGTCCGTTCCTTTGAAACAGGCGCTCACCCCCGTCTACCCCACGACTGCCGGGCTACCTCAGGTCACGCTGACCAAGTACATTCTGGCCGCGCTGAACGAGCTGGCGCTCGACGATACGCTGCCGGAACAAATTTTGCGGCGCCTGCACCTGCCGGATTTCGCGTCCAGCGTGCGTCTGCTGCACCAGCCGCCGCCGGGCATCGACGAGGACGCCTTGCTGGCCCGGGCTCATCCTGCCTGGATGCGCATCAAGTTCGACGAATTGCTGGCACAGCAGCTTTCAATGCGCGTGCACTACCGTGAACGCAGCAGGCGCATCGCGCCGCGGCTCGCTGCGCACAACAAGCTCACCGACGCGCTGGTGAAGGATTTGCCGTTCGCCCTCACCGGTGCGCAGAAGAAGGTGTGGCACGAGATCAGTCACGACCTCACGCGTCGGCACCCGATGCAGCGCCTGCTGCAGGGCGACGTCGGCAGCGGCAAGACCGTGGTCGCCGCACTCGCCGCATTGCAGGCCATCGAAAACGGTTATCAGGTCGCGTTCATGGCGCCCACCGAGATCCTCGCCGAACAGCATTACCTGAAACTGCGCGACTGGATGACGCCGCTCGGCATAGAGCCTGTGTGGCTCTCGGGCAGCCTGAAGAAGAAAGACAAGACGGCGGCTGCCGAACGCATCGCACTGGGCGATACCCCACTTGCCATCGGCACGCACGCGCTGTTCCAGACGTCAGTCGAATTCAGCAAGCTGGGATTGGTCATCGTGGATGAGCAGCACAAGTTCGGTGTGCAGCAGCGACTGGCATTGCGGGGCAAAGGTACTACTTCCAAATCCGTTCGTCCTGAGCTCGTCGAAGGAACGAACGGTACTCAGAGCGAACGGCTTATAGAACACTCACAAGAACCCCACCAACTGATGATGAGCGCCACACCGATCCCGAGAACCCTGGCCATGAGCTACTACGCCGACCTCGACGTATCGGTGATCGACGAACTGCCCCCGGGCCGCACACCCATCGTCACCAAGCTGGTCAGCGACGCACGACGCGAGGAAGTGTTCGAACGCGTGCGAGCCGCCTGTCTGGAAGGCCGCCAGGCCTACTGGGTGTGCCCGCTCATCGATGAGTCCGAAGCGCTGCAATTGCAGACCGCCTTGGAGACCTTTGCCACGCTCACGCAGATCTTTCCAGACCTGCGCATCGGCCTCGCGCATGGCAAATTGAGCAGCGCCGAAAAGGCACAGACCATGGCCGCGTTCAAGGCGGGCGAGTTGCAGCTGCTGGTCGCCACCACGGTCATAGAAGTCGGCGTGGATGTGTCCAACGCCAGCCTGATGGTGATCGACCACGCTGAGCGCATGGGGCTGGCCCAACTGCACCAGCTGCGCGGCCGCGTCGGGCGCGGTGCGGCGGAGAGCATGTGCGTGCTGCTGTTCCAGCAACCACTGTCCGAGCTAGCCAGAGCACGATTGAAAATCATCTACGAGAACACCGACGGCTTCGAGATCGCGCAACAGGACCTGCGCCTGCGCGGCCCCGGCGAACTGCTCGGCGCGCGCCAGAGCGGCGTGCCGATGCTGCGCTTCGCCGACCTGGGCGAGGACGACAAACTGCTCGACCAAGCGCGCGACATCGCCGACGAGATGTTGCGCGATCTTCCCGAGGCTGCGCAGGCGCATCTGCAGCGATGGATGGCGAACGAACCGGATTATTTGCGGACCTAAGATCAATCCAATAGAACCGATTTGCCACAGAGATCACAGAGTACACAGAGGAAACCGCCCCACGTAACTTCCAGCTCCACTTTCTCTGTGTACTCTGTGGCTAACTGTTTTATTAGTAGATCAACAGAGTAAAATGCACACCATGAATTTCACCGAACGCCTGCACCTCTACCTTCAGCTCACCCGCTTGCACCGCCCCATCGGCATCCTGCTGCTGCTGTGGCCGACGCTGTGGGGCGTGTGGCTCGCGGGCAATGGCCATCCGTCCTGGCTCATCGTGTTCATCTTCACGCTCGGCACCGTGCTGATGCGTTCCTCAGGCTGTGCGGTGAACGACTATGCCGACCGCCACATTGACAAGCATGTGGAACGCACCAAGGACAGGCCGCTCACCAGCGGCAAGGTCAGCGAGCGCGAAACGCTGTGGCTGGCGGTCGTGCTGGCGCTGGTCTCTTTTGCGCTCATCCTGCCGCTGAACCCGCTCACCTGGCTGATGTCCTTCCCCGCCGCCTTCCTCGCCGCCAGCTATCCGTTCACCAAGCGCTTCTTCGCGATCCCGCAAGCCTACCTCGGCATCGCCTTCGGCTTCGGGATCCCGATGGCATTCGCTGCACAGCTCGGCGAAGTGCCCGCCGTCGCGTGGGTGTTGCTGCTCGCCAACATCTTCTGGTCCATCGCCTACGACACCGAATACGCCATGGTGGACCGCGACGACGACATCCACCTCGGCATCCATTCCTCGGCACTGTTCTTTGGCAAATACGACGTGATCGCAGTGATGGTTTGTTACACCCTTACCTTGCTATTTCTGGCGGTGGTTGGGTTGATGGCAGACTTGGGACTGATTTATTTTGCCGGCCTGATCGTCGCGGAAAGTATTGCGCTGTATCACTACAAACTCATCAGGGATCGCAGCCGCGAAAAATGCTTCGCGGCATTCCTGCATAACAACTGGTTCGGGGCGGCGGTATTTGCGGGGCTGGTCGGGGATTATGCATTGCGATAAGAATGTAGGGTGGGTAAACAGCTTTTTCGTTTGCCCACGCGGTAGTGCGCCATTTGCAACGTAACTACAGCGTGGGCACAGAAACGTGCCCACCCTACTTGACTTTGAATTGCCCCCAGTCTCTCCTACACCGCAAGCCTCTTCGCCATCTCGTTCCGTTCCCCCGCATATTCACCCGTAAGCACGAACCCGCTCAGCTTGTTCAGCGCGTCGATGAATTCCATCTTCACGCCCCGACCCGACGCAAGTTCCTGCCATACACCGACAGCGTCGCGCGCCACCGGCGAGACCGCAACAGGATGCGCCGGGGTCTTCACCACCACGGGCATGGCGGGGAACACCACCTTCGTGTCTTCGCCGTTCAGCACGCGTGCCAACGCCCGGCCCGCATGCATGATGGGTAAAACAAAAGGAAGCACCTTGCCTTCGATCTCGGCGCAGTCGCCCAGGGCATGAATGGATGTGTCGCTGGTGCAGAGCCGTTCATCCACCACGATGCCGCGATTGACAGTGATGCCGGCATCGCGGGCGAGCTGGGTGCGCGGGCGCAGTCCGACGGCGGAGAGCACGATATCTGCCTGCATGGCGCTGCCATCGGCAAGGGTCAGTGCATAGCCGGATGTTGCCTTGTTCACGCACTGCACGGACGTACCGAAGCGCCATGTCACGCCGATCCTGGATAACGGCTCCAGCAATTGCCTGCCCGCTTTTTCCGGCATCAGGCTGGCGAGCGGATAGGCGCCGGGATCGATGACGCTGACGGTATATCCTGCGGTCGCGAGGTCGTTGGCGAATTCGCAGCCGATGAGCCCGCCGCCCATGATGGCGATGGATTTCGCGGCACCCAGGGCTACGCGCAGCTTTGCGTAATCGGCAAGGTCGTTCACCGACAGCACCTCATCCGCGGCATCGCCTTGCAACGGGATGCGGATAGGATCCGCTCCCAGCGCGAGCACCAGCTTGTCGTACTCCAGCATCCCGGACGTGGTGTCGAGTCGTTTGCTGTCGCGATGGATGGCATGGACGTCGGTTTCCACCAGCAGCCTGATATCGAGCTGCTTTGCCATGTCGGCCGCTTTCGTCAGCACCAGGCCGACCGCATCCTTGTTCTGCGCGAAGGCGTTCGACAGCATGGGTTTGGAATAGTAGTCGCCGTTGTCGCGCGTCACCAGTGTGATGGGGATATCACGGTTCAGCTTGCGCAGTTCGCGGACGACGGTGTAGCCAGCCAGGCCGCTGCCCAGCACGATAATGGGGTTCATGTTTGCTCCTGAAAAACTTGGCTTCTATTGATCCGGCACTCTTTATCCAAGAATCCGTTCGCATTGAGCTTGTCGAAATGTGAATGGATTCTTGTGCTTCGACAGGCTCAGCACGAACGGCAATTAGGTTCAAAGCGTGCCGGATCAATAATGATATGGCTACAACAAATACTCCGTTCGTGTTGAGCTTGTCGAAACATGAACGGTCTCATGGCCTTCGACAAGCTCAAGCGAACGGGCTTGACGCCCCGACCAGTCCGAACGTCAGACCTCGACCATCTCGAAATCCGCCTTCGCCACTCCGCAATCCGGGCACGCCCAGTTTTCCGGGATGTCCGCCCAAGCTGTCCCGGGCTTGATCCCTTCTTCCGGCATACCAGCCTTTTCGTCGTAGATAAAACCACACACCACACATTGCCAAACTTTCATTTCGTTCTCCTTGTCGATTTGTTTTGTATCAAGCCGCAATTTTTGCCAATGTTGCGCGGTATTGATTGGCGTGCCGTTCTTCCACCCTGGCCAGTGCCGCGAAGCGCTTGGCCGCCTTTTCCAGAGTCGCTTTGAACAGGGCGGCATGTTCTTCCGATTCGGCGATCTGTTGCCTGATCTCCGAAGCCGCCGCTGCATCGCCTTCCTGCTGCGCAGTCTTCAGGAAACCGGGATACATCTCGGTGTACTCGTAGGTCTCGCCCTCGATCGCCATTTGCAGGCAGCGTTCCGTACTCATCCCGGCCTTTGGATAGAGCAGGTCGAGGTGGCCCAGCGCGTGCTGCACTTCCTGGTTTGCCGTCTCCTCGAAAACCCTGGCTGTTTCCTCGTCGCCTGCTGCCCGTGCTATCTTGGCGAAATAACGGTACTTGATATGCGCCATCGATTCGCCGGCAAATGCCGCTTCGAGATTGGCCATCGTCTTGATCTCTGGTCGTTTCATGTTGTTCTCCTGTCTGGTTGGTTGATGAAGTGGTTTATTGCCCACGGACGCAATGTAGACGTCGGCACATGATCAATCCAATTGATTGTTCAAACCTGGTTGATTTATTATGCAAATCACTATCGCGTCATTCCGGCGAAAGCCGGAATCCAGTCGGTTGAATAAATCCTGCGAAGCAGGACAAAACCAAAAGCATGTTGAATAACTACGCTGGATTCCGGCCTCCGCCGGAATGACGGCTCACAAGAGGATGTCATGACACTCAACGAACTGCGCTTCATCGTCGCCGTGGCCCAGGAGCGCAACTTCCGCCGCGCGGCGGAAAAGTCCTTTATCAGCCAGCCTGCGCTGTCGCTGGCGATACAAAAACTGGAAGAGGAACTGGGCCTGAAGATATTCGAGCGCGGCAAAAGCGACATCAGCGTCACGCCGGTCGGCACCGCCATCGTCGAACAGGCACAGCGCGTGCTGGAGGAGGCCGAGCGTATCCGCGAGATCGCCGCACAGGGCAAGAACCAGCTTGCCGCGCCCTTGCGCATCGGCATCATCCACAGCGTAGGGCCGTATCTGCTGCCGGACCTGATTCCCGCGCTGAAAAAGGTCGCTCCGCACATGCCGCTGGAGGTGGAGGAGAACATCACCGCGAATCTGGACAACCTGTTGCGCAACGGCAAGCTGGACGTCATCGTCATCGCATTGCCGTTTGGCGATGCCGGCATCCTCACCCATCCCCTGTATGACGAGCCGTTCGAGGTGGTCGTCAGCAGCGAGCATCACTGGGCGGATCGGCGCAGCATCAAGGCCGGCGAGCTGGCCGACGAGAAAGTGCTGCTGCTGGATTCGGGACACTGCTTCAGCAACCAGGTGGCCGAGGCCTGTCCCGATCTCAGCCGCAAAGGCACCGACACGCAGCACGGCACCTCGCTGGAAACCATACGCAACATGGTCGCCTCCGGCCTGGGCATCACCGTGCTGCCGGCCTCGGCGAACAGTGTGCGCTACCGCAGTCGGCTGTTGAAAGTCATCCCGTTCGCAAAACCCGTGCCGGCGCGGCGCATCGCGCTGGCCTGGCGTAAAAGCTTCGCGCGCACGCAAGCCATCGAAGCGCTGGCACAAGCTGTCGCGCTGGCCAAGATCACCGGCATCACGCATCTGCCATGACCATGCACGAACAACCTTACCGGCAAAATCCGCTGCTGCGCCTGAGCTACAGCCTCATCGCGCCGCTTTACGATGCCGTTATCGAACGCCCGATGCGCAGGGCACGCCAGCGATCTCTGGGGGCACTGCCAATCGACGAATGCAAACGCGTCCTGATAAGCGGCGTCGGAACGGGCCTGGACCTGCCCTGGTTACCGGCGAAGCACCATTACACCGCGCTCGATTTCAATCCGGCGATGCTGGCGCGAGCCAGGCCGCGCAGCGAAAAAATGGTCGTGCAGTTCGTGTTGGGTGACAGTATGGCGTTGCCATTCCCCGATGAACATTTCGATCACGTGATCCTGCATCTCATCGTCGCTGTCGTGCCGGAACCGCAACGATGCCTGGGCGAAGCCGCGCGCGTGCTGAAACCCGGCGGAACGATCATCCTCTTCGACAAATTCCTGCAGCCGCAACAACGCGCACCGTTGCGGCGATTGTTCAACGCGATCACCCGCCGCATTGCTACACGCATGGATGTGGTTTTCGAGGAAGTATTGCGCAGCGCCCCCGGACTTGAGGTGGTCAGCGATACGCCTATGCTTGGAAATGGATGGTTTCGCGCGATACTGTTAAGGAAAACGGCTGAATAATTTTCGAAATTATTCAGCAATCAATTGATAATGAACGAATTATTGTTTTTTCCGACCAGTCGCAGTATTCCGGGAAGCGGGTTGCAGAACTAATCGCCGAATCAAGAGTCTGACATTATGCCCGGATCATGCGGGCGAAAGACGATGTCACAGTTGGACATTGATTTATAAAGGAGATTGTGAATGAGCGCTAAAAATACCGGCAAAACTTACCAAGCTGATACCGAGTTCAAAATGGCTTTTGGTTGGCTGACGGCAGCCGCTGTATCGATTGCCAGTTGGGCTGGTCTCGCTTAAAGTCTACTTTATCTAGACTGGGTTTTTATTCGGAAGGCGGTTCAAACCGCCTTCCGGCATTCAGACTACATCAATATCCAAAATACAAAATGAACGAAATACTGCAACTCCTGAAAACGCGCGGCGAGCGCCTGGATTCCGAGATCGCCGAAGCCACCGGAATATCACTCGCCAAAGTTCGTGCACATCTGTCGGAACTCACGGCCCGGGGCGAAGTGATGTCCTGCCATTCGACCCGGTATGAAAAGGGCAAGAAGATCGAGGGGATCAGATGCCGCGTAGCCGGTTATATTCCTCCCTCGGCACCGGGCAGGAAATCGAAGGCTCAGTTGAAATTGTCCTGATTCCCGGCCGGTCAGACGATCTCGTGTGAACGGGCATGGGACGCCGCAACCATTACCATGTCTACGTGATCGAGCTGTCGAAAGACGTGCTTTACGAAGGCCGGTTCAAGAGATCCAATCCCGGCTATGTCGCGGGCAAGCCCTGTGTCTATGTCGGCATGACGGGCTTGGATCCAGACATCCGTTTCGATAAGCACAAGGCCGGCATCCAGTCCAATCGTTATGTAAAGGAATTCGGGTTGCGCTTATTGCCCGAGCTCTACGAGCTTTACAATCCGCTGCCCTATGAGGCTGCGCGCGACCTGGAAGTGGAGTTGGCAATCGACTTGCGCGAGTCGGGATATGGTGTTTGGCAGGCATGATCCCGGCGGGGGAATGCTGCTGTAAACTTCACCGAACGACATCCGGAGAAATCTCAGCATGGCATTCAACTTGAAGACGGCAATTGCGTGCATGTTGCTGTCTGCGTTTCCGCCCATTGCCTGGTGCGGAGACTTGGAAGGTTTGTGGCAGGAATTTGACGATCGCACCGGGAACGTCGAAGCTTTGATACGCATCAACAAGTTAGCCGATAGCACTTATGCAGGGGATGTGGAAAAGATATTTCCCGACAGGCCCGAAAACACCGCAATGCTCTGCTCGGCGTGTACCGGCAGTCTGCACAATCAGCCTCTGCTGGGGATGCGCATCTTGTCCGGCATGAAGCGCAAGGATGAGCTCACCTTTGAAGGTGGCACCGTCCTCGATCCCGATGAAGGGAAGATCTATCGATGCCGCATCCGGCTCTCGGAAGACGGCAAGACGCTTGAGGTCACGGGCTATGTCGGCTTTGCCTGGATGGGACAATCCGAGATATGGAAGCGCGCCAACTAGGCATTACAAGGACATATCCAGTGAAATCAAGATTTGCAGTCCTCATTCTGCTCGCCCTTGCCTGCGTTGAGGCGTTTGCTTCAGGCGCACCCTGGTACAAATGGATAAACAGGGTGGACAGGACCGTCCTGTGCGCACAGATTTCCCCGGGGCCCACCTGGGTGAAATATCAGGGGCCCTTTATGGAATCGCAGTGCAGAAAGCCCGGCAATCCCCAGTAATGCATTGACGGTAGCCGCGAATTTCAGATAGCCGCTCGTCATCGCTTTACTCGCCCGGATAAGGTGTTGCCGTATGTCCTGCTTTCAGCGATGATGGGGACATCCACGATATGATGATCGCCCGAAAATATCTGTACCTGATCGCCCTCGCCCGCGAGAAACATTTCGGCCGGGCCGCGCTTGCGTGCCATATCTCTCCGTCTACCCTCTCTGCAGCGATCAGCGACCTCGAAGCCGAACTCGGCGTTGCCGTGGTCGAGCGCGGCAAGCAATTCACCGGACTCACCCCCGAAGGACGATGCGTCGTCGACTACGCCCATCGCATGGTTGCCGGAGAGGAAGGCCTGAGGCAGGAACTGGCGAGCCTGCGCAATGGCCTCAGCGGTCACCTGCGCCTGGGGGTGATCCCCACGGCACTGACCGTGGTCGCTTCTCTTACTGCCGCTTTCTCGCGCCGTCATCCGCTGGTAACAATCGAGGTCGTTTCGCTTTCCACCAACGATATCCTGTCGCGAATGCAGGATTTCGAACTCGATGCCGGCATCGTCTATGTCGAATCCGGCTTGGCAGCGCGCCAGTTGCTTACCATTCCGTTGTGGAATGAAAACCACGTTTTGCTGACCCCTTCGGGCGGGCCTTTCGAAGGACGCGACAATGTGACCTGGGTCGAGGCAGTGCAGGTGCCGCTGTGCCTGCTCACTCCCGACATGCAGAACCGCAAGACCATTGATGCCGTTTTTGCCCAGCTCGACTGCACAGTCCGACCCACTCTGGAGTCGAACTCGATTGTCAGCATGTTGGCACATGTTTGTTCCGGCGCCTGGTCGGCCATCGTGCCGCACAGCGTGCTCGATCTGATCGGTACCCCGGCAGGCGTGCAAGTGTTGCCGCTGACCGAACCTGCCGTGGCGTGGGCAACCGGGTTGGTCGTGCCACAACGAGAGCCGCGCCCGCCGATGATAGAAGCACTGCTCGCGGAAGCGCTTAACCTGAACGATTCGTTCGCCAAAGACGAATAGCCGTTCGTAATTTCCCGCTTTCAACTCACAATCGATTGTCGTAGTTTCAATTCCGGAGAGATAATCCAAACCGCCCCATCAGTAACCATTTCCCGGGTACTGGCAAGGCGGAATTTTTCAAAACGACTGAGGAGATCACATGGCGAACGCACTTGCTTCAGGAGCACCCGCGACACCCGGTTTTTTAGACAGAGAACGCACTATCGCCAAG
The DNA here is from genome assembly GCA_027310665.1 of Sideroxydans sp. GTDB lineage: Bacteria > Pseudomonadota > Gammaproteobacteria > Burkholderiales > Gallionellaceae > Sideroxyarcus. Next base: position 30,785 of record DAIDAJ010000016.1, read on the forward strand.
CCCGGCTTCAATCGCTGGCTGGTTCCTCCCGCCGCCCTTGCCATCCACCTGTGCATCGGCATGGCTTACGGCTTCTCCGTGTTCTGGTTGCCGCTTTCCAGGGCAGTCGGCATCACGCAGCCCGTGGTTTGCCCGTCGGACATGAGTTTTTTTGCGCAGATGGTCGCGACCTCCTGCGACTGGAAGATCTCCATGCTGGGCTGGATGTTCACACTGTTCTTCGTTTTCCTGGGTTTGTCGGCAGCGCTCTGGGGCGGTTGGCTTGAGCATGCCGGCCCGCGCAAGGCGGGTGTCGTGGCCGCCTTCTGCTGGAGCGGTGGCTTGGTGATCTCTGCCCTGGGCGTCTACATGCACCAGATATGGATGCTCTGGCTGGGCTCGGGCGTCATTGGCGGCGTCGGCCTCGGCCTGGGTTATATCTCGCCGGTATCGACCCTGATCAAATGGTTCCCGGATCGGCGCGGTATGGCGACCGGCATGGCGATCATGGGCTTCGGCGGCGGCGCGATGATCGGCGCCCCACTGGCCGACAAACTGATGAAATATTTCGCCACGCCCGCCTCTGTCGGCGTATGGGAGACTTTCCTGACACTGGCGGTGATCTATTTCATATTCATGATGATCGGCGCGCTCGGCTATCGCGTCCCCGACCATGACTGGAAGCCTGCCGGCTGGCAGCCTCCCGCAGAAGCTTCCAAGGGCATGATCACCGACCGCCATGTGCATCTCGACGTGGCCTGGAGGACACCGCAGTTCTGGCTCATCTGGGCGGTACTCACACTGAATGTGACTGCCGGTATCGGTATCATCGGCATGGCTTCGCCCATGTTGCAGGAAGTCTTTGCCGGAAAACTGATCGGCGTCGATCTCGCGTTCAACGACCTCAATCCTGCACAAAAAGGCCAGATCGCTGCCATCGCTGCCGGCTTCACCGGCCTGCTTTCTCTGTTCAACATCGGCGGTCGTTTCTTCTGGGCATCGCTCTCGGACAAGCTCGGACGCAAGATGACGTATTCGATCTTCTTCCTGCTCGGTTGCGCGTTGTACGCGTCAGTCCCGAGCTTGGCGTCAGCGGGCAGCCTGGCTTTGTTCGTTGCCGCCTTCTGCGTCATCCTGTCCATGTACGGCGGCGGTTTCGCCACGGTGCCCGCCTATCTCGCCGACATGTTCGGCACCAAGATGGTCGGTGCGATCCACGGCCGTCTGCTGACCGCTTGGGCAACCGCCGGAGTGCTCGGCCCGGTGCTGGTGAACTACATCCGTGAATACCAGCTCGACCACGGTGTGGCCCGTGCAGATGCTTACACCATCACCATGTACGTCCTCGCCGGACTTCTGGTGCTGGGTTTCATCTGCAACTGGCTGGTCAAGTCGGTAGCCGAACAACACTACATGACGGAAGAGCAACTGAAGCAAGAAAACAAACTTGCCAACGACACCCACCAGCATTTCGTTGCGGATGTCGGCGCTTTGACTCAGGAAGCAAGCCACAGCTGGAAGGTTGCGCTGGCATGGCTGGCAGTATGGATACCGCTCGGTTGGGGTATCTGGATGACGTTGCAGAAAACGCTCATTCTGTTCAAGTAATAGAGCGCGCAATGAACCTGATCGCAAAACTCAGCGGGGATGGGACAGCAATGCCGCCCCGGCCGGCCGGCGCCAGCATCGTCAAGGCGTGGATCGGTTCGCTGCTTGCGATCGGTGCAGTAGGTCTGGCCGCCAGCAGCATGCAACTCGCCCTGGTACTCGGTTCCTTCGGGGCGTCTTGCGTGCTGGTCTTCGGCTATCCCGACCTGCCCTTCAGCCAGCCGCGGAATGTGCTGTTCGGACACATTCTGTCGTCTGCAACAGGGTTGCTGTTCCTGACCGTCTTCGGCCCGCACTGGTGGGCGATGGCTTTAGCCACTGCAACAGCAGTGGCTTTGATGATGGCAACACGCACGACGCATCCTCCGGCGGGATCGAATCCCGTGATCGTTTTCCTGACGCAACCGGGCTGGAACTTTGTTCTGTTTCCCACTGCCTTAGGTGTAGTCATCCTGTTGCTGGCGGCATTGATCTACAACAACGTCTCTCGTAAAAGTCGCTACCCAAAATACTGGTAGCCTGGAATTATCCTCATGATCACCACATTAAATGCCATCTTCGGCAAGCATCTGCATCAACCGGGTTCACTGCTGCCTATCCTGCACGACATCCAGCATGAGCTGGGTTATGTGCCGGATGAAGCGGTACCGCTGATTGCAAAAGAACTCAATCTGTCGCGTGCCGAGGTGCATGGCGTCATCACCTATTACCACCACTTCCGCCAGACACCGCCGCCCAGACATGTCGTGCACGTGTGCTGTGCCGAAGCCTGCCAGGCGAATGGCAGCGAAGCGCTGGCTGAGCATGCTGCGGCCCGCTTGCAGCACGGCGACATTTCAATGGAGCCGGTCTATTGCCTGGGGCTGTGCTCGATCGGCCCCGCCGTCCAGATCGACGAGACGACACTGCATGCGCGCGTGACGCCGGAGAAATTCGACTCGCTGGTAGCCGCTTTGGGAGAACGCTCATGAGCATCACCGTTTACGTTCCCGGCGATGCGGCAGCGCTGGCGCTCGGTGCCGACGACGTTGCCGCCGCCATCGCGATCAATGCGGCAAAGAACGGCCTGAAGATGCGCATCGTGCGCAACGGATCGCGCGGCCTGTTCTGGCTGGAGCCGCTCGTTGAAGTTGCCACGCCACAGGGCCGAATCGCCTACGGACCGGTGACGGCGGACGATGTGCCCGGCCTGTTCGCTGCCGACTTCATTTCGGGCGGCAAACATCCGTTGCGCCTGGGCAACATCGAAACCGTCCCCTATCTTGCCCGGCAACAACGCGTCACCATGCGCCGTGTCGGCGTGATCGATCCGCGTTCGCTGGAAGACTATCTGGCAC